>DATEMG010000141.1:0-18433 GCA_035275805.1 Blastocatellia bacterium | reverse complement strand
CTCAATCTGCAATCTGAAATCGCAAAATGCGGATAACGTAATTATAGAATCTCTTCATTCCGCATTCCGCATTCACTATTCCCCATTCCCCTCGATTTCAGGAATACATATTCATAGGTCGCGTCAACAGCGCGACGGGATCGGCGACGTTCAGCGCCTCCCGGACGAAGAACGCTTCGCCGCGTTCGACTCCGATCAGCGCGCCGAAATAACTGTCGCGCGCTTGTATCTCACTCAGGAAAGCCTGGGCGCTGACGCGCGATTCCGGTTCCGTCGCGCTCGGATTGAAAAATTGCGAGGCGTGCGCGCGGATCGCTTCCCATTTGCGCTCGGAAGTTTCGCTGATGTCGACGATGAAACTCGGCGCGACTGTGCGGGGGAAGAGGAAATACGCTATGCGCGAAGGCCGCCACCGCTCCTGGCCCGACTCCCGGTCGTATTTCGCCAGACCGGAGACGTGACATGCCTCGCGCACCAGCTGGGAGGTGTGCGCGTGGTCTGGGTGCGGGTCCTCCCAGAATTGGGTGAAGACCACCCGAGGCCGCAGCCGCCGCAACGCCCGGACCAGCTTCACGCGCGACTCCTCATTCGCCCAAACGCGGGCGTCGCCCAGATCGAGATTTTCACGGACTGACAATCCGAGCAGTTGCGCCGCGCGTTCGGCCTCAGCCGCGCGAATCTCAGGCGTCCCGCGCGTGCCCGATTCGCCTCGAGTCAGGTCGAGCGCCCCGGTTTTGTACCCCATCCCGCCCAGCTTGATGAGCGCGCCGCCGACAGAGAGTTCGACGTCGTCCGGGTGCGCGGCTATCGCAAGTACGTCGAGTTGCGAGTTTTGATCCGTTGCCATAGCAATGGCAGGTTAACACAGAGAAGGAATCGACCGCCAAGACGCCAGGAAGGAGGATAGAAGATTGAGGATTGCCCGGCTATTGAGGGCCAGCAATCGGAGTCCCTTCGCCGCAAGCAAGCGGACCTGGAGTTCTAGATTCAAGGAACCGAATAGCGCCGTCCTGATCGACGTTGAAATCTCTAGACGCAGATGATGAGGACTGCCTGGTCGCCTGGATACAATATTTGTCCTGAGTGACTTCACGGGCGGATGTGTATACATATCCGTTTATCGGGACGCCATTGGCATAATTCAGATCGATGAGCCCCACTTCGTTGAGCTCTTTAAGTGTCCCGAATCTTTGTTTTGTCGCCTGGTACATGGCCTGGCTATTGTGAATTGTTCTTAGAGTCTGTATCGCGGCGGATTCACGATTAGTCACATGAGTCTTGAGCAATTGGGGTACCGCCACAGCGGCCAGTATGCCGAAGACCGGGATCAGTAAAAGCGAGACGACGCTGGTTATGATTCCGGCCATGGCCATTCCCTTACCGCCGAAAATCGCCGGCTCCTTCTTGCTCCTGCTATACGCGATGGCGCCGAGCACTATGGCCGTGATGGCCCCGACTCCCAACAGACCGAGGGTCGGAATGCTGACAATGCCCAGAATAAGAGAAGCGATCGCCAATCCTTTACGTGTTTGCGGTTGTGGGGGAATGTTCGAGAAGTCCGCTGACATAAGTATTCTCCATTGGTTCGGCTGAGTGAATTTCGTCAGAATGAGAGAAAGAGACAGTCCGCGCTATCGCTTTCATCTTGATAGCGCGGACTGCCCTATTTTTCCGAAGAGTGAATGATCGAGAGATCGAGCGACTGAGCGACTATTGAGCGCCAGTCGCTGCCCCGGCCGCCGCAAGCGCAGTGCCTTCTCCATGGGGAATCGGGTTTGGGGACTTCGACTCGACGAAGCGAACGGTGCCGTCTTCAGTCACGTTGAAATCTCTGGACGCGGTGGACGCGGCCTGCCGAGTCGCCTGAACACAATATTTATCCTGAGTGACTTCAGGGCCGGATTGGTAAATATAGCCGCTCACGGGGGTGCCGTTGGCGAAAGTTGAATCAATTTGGTTGGTCTCGCCTAGTTCTTTAAGCGTGGCGAATCTCTGCTTTTGCGCCTGGAACGACGCCTGGCTATTGTGAATTGTCCTGAGAGATTGTATTGCGGCGGATTCACGGCCTGTCCTTAGGGTCTCAAGTAATTTAGGCACCGCCACGGCGGCCAGAATGCCGATGATCGCGACCACGATCAGCAATTCGGTAAGCGAGAAACCCGCTTGCGCGTTACGGAAAGATCTCTTGCGCTTCATAACAGTTCTAAACTCCTTCCTGGATTAATCTTTTGAGGTCTTCAGGGTATTTCAATCGCCCTTTTGAAACGACGGAATGTGGAGCGGGTTCCAAATATTACTACAGAGGCGTCGGCGCGAAAAACCAGGCTCCCAGTTCCTCACCCACTTGATTTGCTCTGCTTCGGGATTAATCCAAGGTTCTGCCCGTATATCTTCAGCGCGAACGCCAGAGCCAGGATCGAAAGAATCGTCCAGGCCGACGCCCAGACGACGGCAGGAATCATTGTCGCCTCCTGCATATTAACCGCATCGCTATGTAGATTGGTGGTGGCCGAGATATAGAAGAGAGTCTTCAGGTCGTAAAGCGCGTTCAAACAGCATTGCACGGCGAGGAAACTCAGGAAGAAATGCGCCCATCGCGCGCTCCACCCGATCGCCACCCAGATCAGGAGGCCGGTCAGCGCAATGCCGATGAAGAGACTGAACTGGTCGGCGGCGAAAAAGCCCGTCAGAGTCAGAATGATCGCGGCGGTGATCGTCAGTACGGCCTTCGTCCTGCCGTTGTTATGAAGCAGCGTCAGCAATCCCGCGCCGTAAGCCGTGCTGGCCAGATAGCCCGAGCTCGAGATCAACAACGACAAGCCTCCAGAAGTGTATGTCTCGCCGCTGGCGTTGGCGTGAATCGCCAGGCGGTGGACCGACCCGAGCGTCAACAGCGCCGCAAGCGCGTGCCCGCCTTCATGAATGAATGTGACGAACAGGCGCAGCGGATAGACCACGAACTCCCCGAACGGCATGTACGAAATCACTATGGTCAACGCCGTCGCCACGAGCAGGAACCCGATAGACTCTTTGTGCTGTTTGTGTAACGTGTTTGGCATAACCCTCAATACGATGAAACCGGACCGTTCGGCGCCGCAATTCAACAGAAAAATATCAGCCGTCATAAAAATCCGGCGCCGGATGACACTGACATTAATCCGCATGAACGGCCTAAACGCAATGGCGCCAAAGCTTTTTGCAAATCTGGCCATGGGCACGCCGTTTGAAAAGATATTTTCCGCAGGAGGTCTTTGTTATGTCTCCGAATCTGATCACGTTGATCAGGGTCGCCCTGGCCTTCGTTTCGATCTCGCTCTTCCGGGCCGGGTCGTATGCGAGCGTGGCCGCCCTGGTTTTATTGGTCATCGCGCTGGCGCTGGACGCGGTTGACGGTTTTGTGGCGCGGCGCAAGAGCCGCGCGAGCGACGCCGGGGCGGCTTTCGACATCGCGGCGGACCGGATTGTCGAGAGCGTCTTCTGGATCTATTTCGCGGCTGCGGGACTGGTCTCGTTCTGGATTCCGGTGATCGTGATTGCGCGCGGCTCCTTGACCGATTTCTTGCGCGCGATCGCATTTACGCAGGGCCAGACGGCTTTTGGCGAAAAGACGATGATGCGGACCTGGTGGGGCAAGGCGCTCACGGGGTCGCGCGCGAGCCGGGCCGCTTACGGCGCGGTTAAAGGCGCGGCGTTCTTCGCGCTCGGGTTGTGGCTGACGCTCGCGAACCTGCCTGAATGGCTGGCGATCATCGCAGACCAGGCCGGCGCCTTGATGAACGTCGTGCGGGCGGGGGCCGTCGGCCTGGCCGTCTCCACGGCGGTTTTCTGCGTGGCGCGCGGCGTCCCGGTGATTATAGAGGGGGTCAGATTTTTCCGCGGAGACTTGAAGACGATTTAAGTGATGAACAACCAACGAATTGCGGCAATCTTCGACGTCGACGGCACGCTCATCGCGGGCGCGACGCTCGAACGAATTTTCATCAGATTTCTCCGTCGTCGCGGCGAATTGGGCTGGCGTGAAATGGTCCGCTGGCTCGGCGCGGCGGCGAAAGCCTCCGCCACGGGGCAATTGCGGTTGAAGGCGATAAAAGCCTACCTGCGCGGCAAGGATTCGACACGCCTCAGGCTCCTGGCGCAAGAGTGCTTCGAGAACGAGGTCGAGCCGCGTCTTTCGCCGGAGGCCGTCGGTCGGCTGCGCTGGCACCAGAGCGCCGGGCACCTGGTCATCCTGCTCTCGGGCACGCTCGACCTGCTTCTGGAGCCGCTGGCCGAGCGCTTGGGCGTTTACGCGCGTGTCGGTTCTGAGCTTGAGGTCGAGGACAGGCGCTTCACTGGACGAATAACAGGCGCGCATCCGTTCGGCGTGACCAAGGCCGAATGCCTGGCGTCCATCAATCGCTCCAACCGCATCGACCTGAAGCGGTCCTTCGCTTACGCCGACAGTTTTGCCGACCGCCATCTGCTGGCGATGGTGGGCCATCCCGTGGCGACAAACGCCGACGCGGCGCTGCGAAAGATCGCCGAATCCAGGGGCTGGATGATCGAAGAGTTCGCCTAATACAAGAGGATCGAGGATGGAAGATCGAGGTTGGAAGCTCGCGCCGAAGGTTGAAGATCAAGGGTCGAAGTCCGCATCGAAGATCGATCCTCGATCCTCGATCCTCGTGAACGTCGCGGACCGGCTCACGCTCGCCTATCTCATTTTTTCAACCGCGCTGATCATTGTTTGCCGAAGGAACATCCCGCAATGGGCGACTCTTATCGCAATTCATCTCGGATTGATCGTGATGATCTTCGGGCTGGCCTATGCGCGCAAACGTTCGGTTCCGGTCCTCAGCCTGCTCAGCCACTGGTATCCGACGCTGACCTTTCTCTTCTTCTTCGAAGAAATCGGCTTAACCGTTCATGCGATCTTTCCGGGGTGGTTCGACGAGTACCTGATCAATGCCGATTACGCGGTATTCGGCGTCCATCCGACGGTGTGGCTGGAGGAGGTCAGCAATTATTGGCTGACCGAGTACATGCAACTCGCCTACACGAGCTATTTTCTGCTGACGGTCGGACTCGGCGCGTATCTATGGATTCGCGGCAGGCGCGAGGATTTCGCCGTCTTCATCGCCTCTACCTGCGCGGCCTATTATCTTTGCTACGTCATCTTCGTCCTCTTTCCCATCGAAAGCCCGCATCACACGCTGCGCCATCTGCAGAGTGTGGAACTCTCCGGCGGGCCGTTCACCGCCTTCATCAACCTGATCGAAAAACACGGGCGCGTTCACGGCGGCGCGTTCCCGAGCGCCCACGTGGCCGGCTCGGTGGTCACGCTGATCTCTGCCTGGCGATTCGCGCGGCGCGCCGGATACTGGCTGACGCCGCTCGTGTTGAGCGTCTGCGTGGCGACCGTCTACGGGCGATACCATTACGTGATGGACGTCTTCGCGGGAATACTGATGGCCGTGATCGGCTGCTGGCTAGCTCGGAAACTCTGTTCAGCGAGTCAGTACTGCGAGCGGTAGCCAGCGCGGCTCCATCAATGCGCTTATTGACCAAGACGCGCCACGGTATTCACTCATACGAAAGGATTAGATCATGAAACAGCTTCGCTATTTTCAGATCGCTGCAATCACTTTATTGCTGGCGTTAGGAAACAACACGTCTACCTTTTGCCAATCTCCGCAAAATACCCCCTCCCAGGTTCAAAAAGTGAAGGATAAGGTTCGGAAGATCGGCCTAGCCGAAGACGTCACAGTGAAATTGCTCAACGGCAAAGAGTACTACGGCTATGTCACCGATATTGAGCCGGACCACTTCGAAATCACTGAAGTGGATCTGAAACAACGAATGGCGTTCGACTATATGAACGTGAAGAAAGTGCGAAAGGGGTATGGAGACCGATACTTACTTACCGGGAAACGCTTGAGCCCACGCGCCGAAGTGATCATCACGATCGCTGTTGTGGGCGGTATAATCACTTTTTTGGGTGTGACCTTCCCCTGAAAGTAACGACTGACCTGCCGCGCATGAACAAAGACGCAATGTCGTTTGGCGTCTCAATGCGTAATACCTTACGATGCCAGGGCGTGGGGACTTTAATTCCACACGTTCAAATCGAATAAAAGGATAACGCAAACACATGCCAGGCGAATTGTTTGAGACACTGCGTCAGCTTTCAGCGAACAACCCGTTTTTGAAATTTATGGGGATGGAATTGCTTGACGCCGGCGAAGGCTGGGTGAAGATGAAGATCGCTTTCCGTCCCGAATTCCTGCAGCCGATTGCCATGCACGGCGGCGCGATATACAGCCTGGCCGATACGGCCGCGGCGCATGCGCTGTTGACGCTGATTCTGCCGGATCAGCGCCCCACGACCGTCGAACAACGCATCAATTTTCTGAAAGCGGTCAAAGATCAAGATCTCTACTGCGAAGCCAGAATCGTACACCTCGGTAAGACGCTCGCTTACGCCGAAGTGGCGCTGACAGCCTCTGACGGCGCGCTGGTGGCAAAGAGCGCGGCGACGTTGATGCGGCTCGACGCCGCGCGCATGAGGAATTAGCCGGGCAGACGGTTATTTTTCAAAAGCCCATTAATACAAGGTGGAGCATCTTCTGTTAACGTCAATGAGTGATGATAGGGGATCACAATCTCGTAATGCTTCGGAGGCTGCTTGGTAAAAGCGTGATAGTAGTAGCGGAAGTGATTGCTCAGGTGATAAGCTGAACCCTTCTTGACCGGCGCATTTTTGACCGAGACCTCGTACGACGCGCCTGCCTCAAGCGATATACGGAATGGAGAGTCGCTTTTATTCTGCGACCACAGGATTAGATGCGGTTTGATAATTCCAGCTCTGTGCAATTTGTCCAAGTCAATCTCCGCAATTGTCTCAGTCGCCACCTCGGATTTATCTTGAAAGTCGTCCGAATTCACTAATTCCCTGTACTTCACGTTATTCAATTTATCCGAGTAAAACATCCCCTGCGGAATATTTAGTATTGGCACCTTCTCAGGCTTGATTTCGAAATCAGAGAAATTGTGGAAATCTTCCAGATCAAGAACGTGAGAGAAGGGCTTGTATTTGCCGGGAGAATTGATAGGGCAAGGTTCGGCTGTGTATGGGGTAGGTACGTCTCCCTTCTCAGTCCCGACATAGAGCCAGAGAGGGGCTTTATCTAAGACATTTTCGTGAGAGTAGGTAAAACACCCTGATACTCCAGGACCCTTAACTTCGATCTTCAATTCGTGTTCTTCCCCAGGGGCGAATTTAGTAACGATAACGCCTGCCTGGCAGCGCGTTCCGGTGGGGGGAAGAGAGGTTCTGAAAGAGATGAGAAGCAGCCCATCAAGAGTGATTTTTACAAGGCTATTCTGCGACATAGTTTCTTCCTCCTTGGGATTGGCGTTAAAAACCGGCATGTCCGCCCGCGACGACGAACGCTGCCCAGTAATAGGGATGTTTATAGAGCGCGCCGTCTCCGCGCAGCATTTCCAATTGCGCTTCGCGCAGCGCTTCGGTTGTTGAGAGGGCGCGGCTTTTGCGGAGGCGATGAAATCCGGTCATCAACTCGGCGGTTGATGGCGAATCTACGTCCCACAGGCTTGTCACAACCAGAGGGACTCCGGCGGCCTCGAACGGGCGCGAGATGCCGATTGCGCCTTCGCCCCCGAAATATTGCTCGGCGCGCGTCTGGCAGGCCGACAACACGACCAACCGCGCCCGGCTCAGATTGAGCTGATAAATTTCGCGCGCCGACAGGACGCCTGACTCTTCCACCCCATGGCCGGCATTCCCGGTTTCAGACGCGAGCAGCAGCTTTGAGAACGACGGGAACCGCTCGTCCGGCGCGTGATGCAGCGCAAGATGAACTACGTCGGCCCGCTTCATCTCGCGCAGCACGGCGGCCTTCTTCGCCAGCGATCCCACCAGCAGAGAGTGAGAGTCGTAATACTGTGTGATCTCCGTGGCCTCCCTGGCCGCTGAAGGCAGATCGGCGAATTTCGGATATTGTTTGGGATCGAATCCGGGGTTGCCCACGCTCAACAAATGCTCTCGCACGGAACCTGATTTTTGCCGCGCGGCCTCAGTGGCGATAACAAACAGACTGGCGCTTGGGGCGTAGCCGATCGCATATTCTTCGATCAGGTATTTGTTTGACGCCGCTGAAAACAGCGCCCCGAAAGGGAGAAAGTGGAGAATCTTATCGGGAATGATCCACAGACCCTTGTTTCGATCGAGCAGTGAAGCGACGGGTTCGATCAATATTTCGTACAGCTCACTCACTCCAGGCGGCGGCCCTGAATGCTTACTTCGGGGCGGCCTGGATAATTGCGCTAGACAATTGACGGCGAGTTGGGTCAGTTGATTGGAAGAGACCGGAACTGATTTCCATTCTATGCGCTGTTTCGAGATGGACAGAATGACAAGTTTATCTTCGAGCGCGGCGTATTGCAGAATTTGCGCCTGATCGGTCATCCTGGCGCGAATTTCATCCGGGGTGATCGGGCGCGTCGCCGCAGAGTGGCGCAATCCGGTCTCGTCGGCATTGGCGCCCGCCTGTTCTTTGCGGGTGACGGCGTCGAGTAGAGAGCGGGCGCGCGACATCTCGGAGTAACCGAGGGCCTGCGCCGGGTCGTTGAGCTGAGAGCAGGCAAAACCGATCGCCACATCGTAGACACCCTGCTCCTGATCGAAAAAACTGTTGCGGTCGTTCTCCTCCATAATTCTGGCGCGCTGCTGTTCGTAAAGAGAGAGCAGTTGCTGCAACTCTTTCCGCGCCGCATCGGTCTCGCCCTGCGCGATTAGGACGAGTAATCGCTCCTTAGTCGCCTGATGAATCATCCATGTGTAGTTTTTCCGCCGGCCAAACTCGAGAGCCTGTTCGAGGGCCGCAATCGATTCTGTCAGCGCGCCGGACAATCGGTAGGCTCGTCCGAGGTGTGTCAACGCATAGGCGGTGTTTTCCTGTGCGCTCTGCTCGTCAGGCTGCATCTGTCCGATTTCAAAACCGCGCTTGATATTTGCGATCGCCTCGTCATAGTTCTTCAATTTCATCTGGACCATGCCGAGCAGCGCGAGGTATCGCGACATAATTAGCGGGGGCGAGTTCATGGCTTCTCCGAGCCGGACGCATTCTCGCGCATAATCGAGCGCCGCCGAGTAAAGCCCCAACGCGTCGGAATCCCAGGCGCATGCCGCGTAAAAACCTACCACCTGACTGGGGTCGGCGTTGATTCCGCCGGCGAGATTTATTCCTTGCTGCGCCGCCTGCCAGGAGTCGTGAAATTTGCCGAGTCGACGGTAAGTGTTGGCAAGGATACTCAGACATCGCAGCACCCCATGGTCGTCGGCAATTTGTTGCGAGAGGCGGTATGCGCGCCCGCCGGATCTGATGGCCTGGGAATATTCCATCAAGCGAATTTGGGCGTTGGTCGCGCCGATGAGGGCCAGAGCCTGCAACCACTTGTATCCCCGCACTTCACTCGCGGCGGACACACGGTTGAAGGTTAACAAACTACCCTGCACATCGGCCTGCCCCAAACGACAGAAACCGACCCAGAATTCCGCCAATAAGGCTTCGCCGAGATTTCCGCTCGAATCGAACAACTGGCGCGCCTCAAGGTAGCTTTCAATGGCCTGGCGGTTATGTGTTTGCGCGTAACTTTGGTAAGCCGACTTCATCAGCTCCCGCGCCCGCGCAAGCCTGGGAGCGTTGACGTCCGGAGCCGTCCGGTATAAGCGCGCCAGGTCGGCAAAATACCGTTCACCCAAATTTCGCATTGCCGCTTCTCCGGCAAAGGCGAGCGCCCTCAATCTATCTTGCGCTTCTTTCCGCTCTCCCCTCTGCGTCAAATCGAGGAATTCGTCTATCAATTTCCCGGCGATGTGATTTCCATTGCGGAGATGGCCACGGCTGAAAACGCGTAGCGCAGCCCGGTTATCTCCCGCGCGGTAAGCCTGTTGAAAATCCAGAAAGAGATCGTTTTCTCTTTGCAAGACCTTGCCGTTCTGTTTCTCTATCAGCCTGAGGTTGTTTCGAGCCTCTTCCGCCCATTGAGACGTCGCATCCTTCTTCAAGTAACTTTCCCAATCCTCTTTGGCCGGCGCCAACAATCCGGCGCTCTGACGTAAGAGGGCGCGGTTGAAAATGGCTTCAAGCGTCGAACCGTCCAGTTCGAGCGCGCGGTTGAGGTGTTCCAGACTGCGGTTGAATAAGCGCGGGTCTATACCGGCGGCCCCTGGCGGGGCTCCGAGGTTGCCTTGCTCGAACAGGGCCGCCCCCAGATCGCTATGCAGTCCCGAATTGTCCTGGTCAATCTTCTGCGCCTTTTCGAACTCGGCGATGGCCTGATCGAACTTTTTCCGGGCCAGATAAAGACGTCCTAGCGCGTGGTGGGCCGCCGAATTTGGACCCTCGGCCGTGGCGTCGAGCAAGAACCTTTCGGCGCGGTCCCGCGCGGTTAAATCGACCTGCCCTTGTTCTTCGCCACGCGTTTCGACGAAAGGCGCATAATCCAGCCTGGTGATGCGCGATTTGAGCGTCCGCTGTTCACGGTATGCCTGATTCATAGCGGTCATAGCCTGTTCTACGTCGGACCGGCCGGAGGACAATCGCCATACGCCCAGCCCGACGCCAAGAACAAGCGCCGCGTAAACGGCGATCCTCCACCAAGGAAAAAACATCGCCCGCCACCTCGAATCTTTGTCTCTCGTCTCTTCCCGTCTGAGCGCCGCATTTGCAGCGGCGAATTCGACCATCGCCTGTGCGGCGGCCAATTTATTCATACGCTTCGGCGTTGACAGAAAATGTTTCTTGAAGAGCTCCCGCTCGCGGGCAGTCATCGCCCCGCGCGCATAGTCGTCAATCAATTCTTCTTCGACGATACGCAACCGTTCGACGTACTCGTCGTCGCCGAGCAGTCGCTCTTCGACCCGCCGTCGCTCTTCCTCTCCGGCTTCGCCCAGCAGGTAAAGCCTGACCAGATTCTCTTCCTCCGCGTGGAATGTCATAACCAATTTGACGTGTCATGGTTCCGCGCCCCTGCTCTATATCGCGCTCAGGCGCAAAACATTTCAAAATTTCGGTTGGCGTCGCAGGCAGTCCGAAATGCAGTCGTAAAGCTCGCCGCGCAGACGATGCGCCTTGATGCGCAGCGCATTGACCGAATAACCGAACCGTTCGGCCAGACGCCTGCGGTGATCAATCTTCGCCTGTTTATCTTCCAGGTAATACTCCGTGATCATCTCGCGTTCCTGCGGCTGAAGCTTTTGCAGGCATCGGTCCAGACAGGCCAGTCTCAACTCCCTTTCATCATCTTGTGTAGAGAAGGAGGTAGCGCGCATCGCTTCGGTCAGAGGTCCGCCGTCTCTTTTGACGCGTCTTTCCAGGTATTCGAGATGGACATAGTGGGCTACCCCGTAAAAATAACGCGCCGGCTCGCCTTCGAATTTGGTTGTCAGTGAAGTGATTTGTCTGATGACGCGATTGACGGTTTCGTCGGCGAGACCCTCGGGGTCGGCGCACCCGCGACAGTCGAAGAAAGCGATCAACCGTCGGCGGATGGCTTCGTGCTTCCATGCCGCCCGTTCACGGTCGGGGTTCAACCAGTTGAGGAAAATGTCGAATGATTCTGCAGTCAGATCCCTTTCACGCATAAGAACTTATGGGGGTAAGGATTCCTATGGATCCACTATTCAGTTCAATTTTGCAATTGGGCCTCGCGAGCGATCACGTGACTGTTGTCGCTTCACTAAAAGAGAAAGTGCGGCCGACTAGTTTCGCCTCGAATTATAAGCGGCATGCCCGGACTCTCCAATATCAGTCTTCAGGGCGCCCCTTTTTTATTTCACGATTAATTCCAGCCGCATTCTATCGGTCGCTTGATTGATTACCACTGCGCCGTGAAACGTTTTGTCGCCTCGCGCCATACAGGTTGGGCAAGCAATGAAGCCGCTACCGGACATCCGACGCCAGATCGCTCTTTATACGCAACAGCGGGCGGCGGCGCCGAATTCATTGGCGTTCATTGACGGCGACTTCCGCCTTCTATCATTGACTTGACTCAACAAGCACGGCGCCGTCGAAAGTCGCGATTCCGACAATTTAAGGGAGAGACTTAACAGAGGAGATAATTGTGCGAAGTCAAATTAAACGGTTGGCGGTTTGTTCCACAATCTACATTTTCATTTGGATAGTTGGAGAGCATCAAACCCGCGCCCAGCAAACATACGGGAAAATCACCGGCGTGCGACTGGCCGGAAAACCCGACAAGATCGATTCAAGAGCGAAGTTCAAGTTGGAAGCCTTGGGCGAGCAGTTGACCGGCCTGACTACCGATACGCCGGTTTCGCTGCTTGACGAAACAGGAAGGTCAGCCGTCGAATCTGCGAAGATCGTAAGCATTGCCGACACTGTAGTGACCATCGAGGCTGAGGGAACGATGCCGATCGCGATCAGCCAGGTCAAGTTGGGCGATTTGGCGGAGACCGGCGACTTTCTCGTAACAGTTCAAGCCGAGGCTAAACCAAAGCCGCCTCAGATCAAAAATATCGAAATCAAGTTCGAAATGATGAGGAGCCTGCGATACCCTGAGGAATACTCGCTTTTCGTGTCCAAAGAAGACGGCGAAGGTGAGTTCTCAAAAGACCCGAATCACATGCGTGTGGAGATGGTTCCGCCGGGATTTAGCGATGTCCGCATTCGTCCGGGGAGCAACAACAAATTTCTAGTGATTGATTTCCGCGCTCCGGAAAAGTACGAAGTGAAGAACGTCGTCATCACCGTATACAGTAGCGGCAACCTGGATGAGCGCAATATTGTGGCCGTCGCCGAGCCATTCAAAGAGAAGTCGGCGCCTGTTGATCCTAATCAGCCAGTCATTTCGGACGCGGAGATTCTCTTCATACAACGCAACAGAGGATACGGACGTGTAAAAATCGAAGGGCGCGGCTTCGGCAATTATCCGCGGTCGCCCTTCGGTAGCGAAAAAGCGTGTTGCCGCCGCCATTCCGATCAGGTCAAACTTGAATCGAGTGGAAGCAATGGGGAGACGAGCCGTGAATTGAAGACCTTTGTGAGCGAAGGACGACTGTCGCTCCTATCACTGCCGCCTGAGGAGAGGAACCGGAGGAGCCGGTTGCTTGATAGGTTATATCGGATTGGGGACGAATTAGAGAGGTCGCGGGAGGACTGGCAAGACTGGCAAAATGAGATTCAAAAGCGGCTCAGGGTCGAACTAATGCCGCGCAATCCAGACCTGCGAGTGGACAAGATCGAAATCGTATATATTGATGACAAGCTGATCGATCTCTACTTCGAGTTCAGCAAGTACAATGACATCAGCCAGCCTTTCCGTCTCTCTCGCGTCACGTTGACGGTGAAGAAAGACGGCGCCAAGACTATTCAGACGGTTCCGGGCCCTGAAATCAAAGCGGCGGTGAAAGGTCCTGAGACATATATCGCCTGGCAGGAGGTCGGCGCGAAGCGAGACAGGAATCTGCAATACCGTTACACCATTCTTGCTCCGGACTCTGCTAACGCGTTGTTCGGCAAAGGCGTATCCGCCAACTTCTACGTCATTCAACTTTCAGTGATCAATAATGGGTCAAAGAAGGTTGCGATCCCGCTCGCAGCCATTCAGGCCGAAGTCGAATGGCTGTCGAAAGACTATGAGCCAGGTAATTCAAGCAGCGAAGGCGGCCGTCACACTGGCGCTGATCTCCAGAAGCCGCAAGACAACAAGCCAAAAAACGGTAATGGTTCATGCTTTCAGGGAGAGAAAGAGTGTGAGAAGGGATTTTTATACTATCAAGGTCCGCCAACTCTCCCGCCTATTCCACTTCAGGCTGTCTCTGGATATTTCGAAGTTTTCAGAAGGGCTCGTGGAAAGCGCGCGGTAACATTCAACATACTCAACGGCGTCGGCCAGTTTGCGACAGGGTTTTTCCCTCTCTTCGGCCCTGGATATCCAATGGGCGTGAGCATCTTCTCCAATACTTTCGTGCCGGCGCTACGCACGGCGGTTGGCGACCTTACCAGCCAGCAATTGCAGAACCTCACAGGTTTGAGTTGGGAGAGCGTAGAGGTGTTGCCGTCCGGTGGAGGCTCGGTCAACAAGTTCATTTACATTCAGCGTGATGATCAGGACTTTCGGCTGGCGAAAGAAGATAAACAGGAACGAAACAACGGCAATGGATTGAGGCCGCCAGCCAAAAAACGCATCATCAATATACTTGGCCTGGAGGTCAATGGTTATGAGGTCGCCGATTCAGAAGCCAAGCAAGCGACACAACAATAGCTGATTCGATCAGTTATCCACTGCGTTCTCAGCCGAACCGTGTCGGCAGGTGAGATCGTGAGGGAGGGACTCAATTCCAGACCCTCTCTCACGGCCTTACCTGCTTACACATTCAAGCCTTAGGATACTCCCAATCTCCGCGATATTTGCGGCTCAGGTGTTTATTGGCTTCGGCGTCGTTGACGATCTGTTCTTTCGCGCCGTCCCACTCGATGCTGCGGCCCAGCTTTAGCGAGAGCATTCCGAGCAGGGCGACGTTTGTCGAGTAGTGAATCTGTTCGATGTCGCTGACGGGCTTGCGTCCAGTTTTGATCGCGTCGAGGAAGTCGGCCCACAGTTCCTTGATGTTTTGGTCGTCCGGCTTATTCAATTTCGCGTCTTCGTGGATTACAGGGTCCTTTGCGTTCGTGGGGTAGAAAGTCCAGCCGTCAACCCAGCCCATGTGAAGCGTTCCGTTGGTCCCGTAGAAATAACAGCCGACGGCCTGTACCGGGTGCGTCTTTTCAGCATTGTTTCCCGAAAAGCGGCGGTGCTCCCAAGTGACGGTGAATTGGTCGAAATCGTAAGCGGCCACCTGATGATCAGGCGCGTCGGTTGTTTGAGCCTCTTTCGTGTTCACAATGGGACCGGCGATCGGACGGCCACCGGTTGAAAAGATTCGCTTTGGGTATTTCTCGCCGGTGATCCAAAGAATTTGATCCATCCAGTGAATGCCCCAATCTCCGAGCGTGCCGTTTGCGTAATCGAGAAAGTTGCGGAAGCCCCGCGTGTGAATCTTTTTGTTGAATGGGCGCAGCGGCGCGGGGCCACACCACATGTCCCAATCCATCCCTTTCGGCGGTTCGGTATTCGCTTCAGGCTTTTCAGGGCCGCCGCCGTAATGCACAAACGCCCGAACCATCCCGATCTTTCCCAGCTTGCCCGACTTGACGAATTCGCGGCCCGAAACGTTATGAGGCGAGATGCGCCGGTGTGTGCCGACCTGCGCGACGCGTTTGGCGTCGCGGGCGGCGTTGACCATCGCGCGCCCCTCTTTGATCGTGTGGCCGATGGGCTTTTCGACGTAGACGTGCGCGCCGGCGTTGACGGCGGCGATCATATTGAGAGCGTGCCAGTGATCGGGTGTGCCGACGATTACGATCTCCGGCGTCTCCTTCTGTAGCATTTCGCGGTAGTCCTTGTATTTTTTCGCTTGATCGCCGGTGAGTTTTTCGACTTCGGCCGCGGCCGGGTTCAACAGGTTTTCGTCAACGTCGCACATTGCGACGACTGTAGACTCGCCCGCGGCCATCGCCTCGCGCAATATGTTCATCCCCCACCAGCCGCTGCCGATGAGCGCGGTCCGGTATTTTTTGTCTTTCGATTGAGCGCGGACGAAAGGCGCCGGGAACAGAGTCGCGGCGGCCGACGCTTTGAGAAAATCACGACGGTCGGTCAGCTTAGTCTTCATAGGCTCCACCAGGGTTTTGACATGTTGTTGGTTGATTTGAAGTAGCAGTCGAAATGTAGACGGGCGAATTCTTAGCTGCTCAAGGTTTTAAGTCAAGGCGCAGGGCCCCTCGGCGGCGGCCCTGCGACCTTGTTATCCATTGATCCAGGGGATTCAGGGAAGTTACAGCAATATTGAGCATCCTCTACCGCACGATTTTGCATGCGCGGCATGCCATATCGTGTAACCGTCTGCTTAGGATAACTGTTTCAATCCGGCGAAATCTTAGAAAATCAGCACCGTTTCATCGGTAGGCGGTCGCGCGATGCGGCATAACGGTTGCTACATTGCAAAGACGGTCCCCTGATGTTCTTTCACTCTCCTACAACGTCACAAAAAACAATTTCGGGCCGAACCCGAAACTGCGCGGAGGTGATTATGACGATCATTCAAAAGGCTCCGGGTCAACTCTCCCGCCGCCGCGTCCAGTCAGCATGGCCAGCAGGGCCGGCAGCGACAGCAGTCCTGTTCTTAGTCGCGCTCTGTTCGCTGGCGCTGGCCGACGACCCCATCTTTCGCGTCGCTCGAATCAGCCTGGTCGAGGGCGAAGTCAGTTATCGGCGAGCCAACGAATCAGAAAAAGACTGGTTCGACGCGACTCTCAACTTACCACTGGAAGAAAACGATCAGCTTTACAGCGGCTCGGACGGCAGGGCCGAAATCCAGCTCAGCGGGCGCAACGTCGTCCGCATCTCCCGCGACACCAACCTGCGCTTCACACAATTCAGCCCCGGCGCGATTCAGATGGCGCTGCCAATAGGCTCGGCCTATTTCCGAATCGACAGCCTGGACAAACGCCAGTTCGAGGTGATTGACGCGAACGACGCCGGAATCAACGATCCGGTCTATTTCGAGGTCGATACGCCTACCGTCGCCGTGACTTTCGTCAAAGAAGGCGTCTACCGCATCAACGTCAACGAAGACGGCTCGACCGAGGTCATCGTCCGCCAGGGAGAGGCCGAAGTCTATGGCGAAGGGATCGGGACGGTCATAGTCAAGAAAGACAAGCGGGTCGTCGTCGAGGGCCGCGAAGATCACTATCGACTCGACGGACTCGAAGATAAAGACGATTGGGATCGGTGGAACGACGGCCGCGACAACGGCCTCTTCTCCGGCGCGGAATCGTCCGACAGCGCGCGTTACATACCGGCCTCGGTTCCGGGCGTTTACGACCTGGACAATTACGGCGACTGGGAAGATACGCCTGATTACGGCCGGATGTGGCGCCCGCGCGGGGTCGCCGATGATTGGGCGCCATATCGCGACGGTTATTGGCGATGGTTTCCGTCCTACGGTTGGACGTGGATTTCGTATGAGCCGTGGGGCTGGGCGCCTTATCACTACGGGAGATGGGCTTACGTGCGCGACCGCTGGTGTTGGGCGCCGGTCGTCAATATCGGCCCCGTGGTCGCCTGGCGCTGGCGGCCGCATCACGTGGTCTTCTTCGGGTGGGGAGGCAGTTACAACCGCGGCTATCGCGACGGTTATTACGACGGCTACTGGAACGGGTTCCGCGACGGGCGCTACGGGTACCTGGGCTGGTGCCCGCTCGGGCCGCGCGACCGGCATCACGGGCCGAGGGACAAAGCGCCTCGCCTCGAAGCGCTCGGGAATTTTCGCGCTCCGGGGGCGGTGAGCGGTATGGACGCGCGCAGGTTCGCAGGCGGTCGTGCGGCGGTCTCGCGTGACGCGCTGAACGCTTCCAGGGGAGAGTTATTCGCGCATCTTCGTGGCGAGAGGGACGGCCGGCGAAATCGCGATAGGGATGCCGCGCCGGCTTTCGTTCGAAATGAAGACCTGAAGCCGATGCAGAAAATCAACCCTACGCGGTCCGACGCGGTCGCCCGCGGCAAATTCGCGCGCAGGATTGAATCTCCCATTGTATTTCGCCGAACCCCGGGCGGCGGCGCGCCGCCCGGCTGGCGCCAGATCCGTGAAGGCAGGTCGCGCGACGGCCAGAGGACGTCTGCTCCGATCGGACGGGGCGATGACCAGAACCAGTCAGCGCCCACGCGCAATTCAAACGATCGGATCGAGCGGCCTTCTCGCATGCCCGATTTCAGGAGGCCGGAACGCGTCGACGCGCCGACGTCGCGCCCCCGGGAGTCAAGGGAAATAGACCGTGCTCGATCCGAACGCGATAAAGAAAACAACAATTCGCCGCGCGATGAGGCGCCTTCGCGCAATGAAAAGCGATCCGAACGCGTGGTCGAACGCGACAAAGAAAACAACAATCCACCGCGCGATGAGGCGCCTTCGCGCAGTGAAAGGCGATCAGATGACGGCCCGCGCCGTGACGGCCAGCCACCGTGGCGCCAAGGCGAGCGCCGCGAAGAGCAGCGCCAACCGGAGGCCGGCCGAGAGATTCGTCGAGCCGATCCGCCATCCAACGACAACTCGCCGCCGCGGGAGACGCGACGACCTGACCCGCCTCGAAACGATGACGCTCCGCGACGCAACGATCAGCCCGATTGGAAGCGCGGCGAGAGGCGCGAACCGGATCATGATTCAAACCGGCATCGAGAGATGCGACGAAATGATCAGCCGCGCGACAGTTCGCCGCCGCGAAGCGCCGAGCGGCCGTCATCGCCGCCTCAAAGCGCTCCGGCTCGACCTTCGTCGCCCCCGCCCGCCCGCGAAAGCGCTCCGCAACGC
>DATEMG010000140.1:0-3193 GCA_035275805.1 Blastocatellia bacterium | reverse complement strand
TCGGGATTCTCTGCGATACAATGATCAGGGCATCGATCTTTCCACCATTGGCGTGGGCCTGGATCTTAATAAAGACCTGCTCCGCGAACTCGCCAAGAGCGGGCGCGGGCTGTTTCATTTCGTAGCGGATGCTGAAGACATCGAGAAAGTATTTATCAAGGAAGCTCAGAGCCTGGTCTCGCCTGTGGCTTATGAGCCGAACGTGGATATCGCCTACGATCCAGCTCTGGAGCTTGAACAGGTCTATGGTTACGAGCCTCAGTTCCGAAAGAGCGGGGTGAAAATCAAGCTGGATAACATGAATCACGGCTTGACCCAGGTGATTATGCTGCGCTTCCGGCTTGCGGACAGGAGTACGTTCGCTTCGTCGCTGTCAGTAAACGTCCGCTTTTCTTACTATGACACGGAACAGAAGGAACAGGTCGTAAAGATACAAGATTCATATCTGACGGCGAAAGACGGCCCGGCGGGCGACATGCTGAAAGATCCCGAAGTGGAGAAAAACTACAGCATCGCACAGCTTGCGCAGGCGATCCGCGACATGGCCGCTGCCTGCGAGGAACGACGCTATCAGGAAGCGGAGAACCTGCTTGCCTCCGCGATCAAAAAAACCTACAGGCGTTATCCTCACCTGGAAGACGCGGATATCACGCGAACACTGACGATGGCTCAAAAATACCGGAGTCAAATCAGAAAATATAACCAACAAGGGGACGCGCTGAGCGACAGGTGAAGAGTACCTTATCCGCTGCGGCCGGGACGCCCGGCCACAGCGGGTGCGTTGCGCGGACGGACCCGCCCTGGCGTTCCGCGACCCGATCGCCTTCTATATATAGTCAATCTTCATCCGCGCAAATGCTCTCGCAGAAACCTTCCGGTATACGACGCCTTCACCTTCACGATCTCTTCGGGCGTTCCGACGGCGACTATTCGCCCGCCCTCGTCGCCGCCCTCAGGCCCGAGGTCGATGATCCAGTCGGCGGTCTTGATCACGTCCAGGTTGTGTTCGATAACGATGAGCGAGGCGCCAGCGTCCAGCAGGCGACGGAATGAGGAGAGCAGTTTGTTGATGTCGTCGAAGTGCAGCCCCGTGGTCGGCTCGTCGAAGATGTAGAGCGTGTGGCCGCCCGCGCTCCTGGCCAGGTAAGAGGCCAGTTTGACGCGCTGCGCCTCGCCGCCGGAGAGCGTGGTCGCCGATTGGCCCAGCCTCAGGTAGCCGAGTCCGACGTCGTCGAGGACTTTCAACTTGGCGGCGATGCGGTTGCTGTGCGCGAAGAATGCCATCGCCTCGCGCACGGTCATGTTCAAAACCTCGTGAATGTTCTTGCCCCGGTATTTGACGTCGAGGATCGAGGATTTGAACCTGGCGCCTTTGCACTCCTCGCAGACCAGCTCGACGTCGGCCAGGAACTGCATCTCGACGGTGACCGTGCCGTCGCCCTCGCACACATCGCACCGCCCGCCCGGTACGTTGAACGAGAAATGGCTGGCGTTGTAGCCGCGCGCCTGGGCCTCGCGCGTCGAGGCGAAGGCTTCGCGGATCGCGTCGTAAACTTTGATGTAAGTCACCGGATTCGATCGCGGAGTGCGTCCGATCGGGGATTGGTCAACGAGGATGACATCGTTTACGAATTTGCCGCCGTCGAGATTAGCGAAGTTTCCGACTTCCCCCTGCCAATCGCCGCGCTGACTCTTGAGCCCCGCGTAGAGGCAATTATGTACGAGCGTCGATTTGCCGGAACCGGAGACGCCGGTGACGCAAACCAGCGCGCCGAGCGGGATGGTCACGTCGATGTTTTTCAGGTTGTGCTCGCGCGCGCCGCGCAGGACGACCTGTTTTTTGCCCGCCGCGCGATGCTCCTTAGGCGTCTTGATCTGGGCATCGCCGCGAAGGTATTTCCCGGTCAGCGAAGGTTCGTTCTTCAGCAGCCCATTAAAATCGCCCTGGAAAACGACCTCCCCGCCGAGTTCGCCTGCGCCGGGACCGATGTCGATGACGTGATCGGCGGCGCGCATCATCTCGGCCTCGTGCTCGACGACGAGCACGGTGTTGCCGATGTCGCGCAGGCTCTTCAACAGCCCGATCAGCCTGGCGCTGTCGCGCGGATGCAGACCGATGCTCGGCTCGTCGAGCACGTACAACGCGCCGACGAGCGACGACCCGAGGTGGGTCGCCAGTTGAATCCGCTGCGCCTCGCCGCCCGAAAGCGTCGAGGCCAGGCGGTCGAGCGTCAGGTAGTCCAAACCGACGTCGAGCAAGAATTTCAAGCGGGAGCGAATCTCGACTAACAACCGGTCGGCGATCGCAGCCTGCTCTTCAGCGAGCGAGAGGCCGTTGAAGAACGCCGACGCGTCCCTGATCGAATGGCCGCAAACTTCGGGCAGCGTCTTCCCGCCCACGAAAACGTCGCGGGCTTCGGCGCGCAGGCGCCCGCCCTTGCAATCAGGGCACTTCGTGTAGCCGCGGTATTTCGACAACATGACCCGCACGTGCAGCTTGTACTTCTTCGTCTCCAGCCAGTCGAAGAGCCCTTTAACGCCGTCGAAGCCGTCGTGGCCTTCGATCACGGCGCGCTGTTGCTCGACGGCCAGTTGGGCGAAAGGTTTGTTCATCGGAATGCCTTCGCGGCGGGCGAACTTCTTCAACTCGGTCCGCCACCATTCGAATTGCGGCTTGGTAAAAGGCTCGATGGCGCCTTCTTCCAGTGACAGCTCACGGTTCGGGATCACCAGATTCATGTCCAGGCCGATGGTGTTGCCGAAGCCCTGGCATGTCGGGCAGGCGCCGAAGGGGTTGTTGAAGCTGAACAGGCGCGGCTCTGGCTGCGTGTAGCCGAGCCCGCAATTCTTACACTCGAACTTTTCCGAAAACGAAAGCAATTGAGGGCTGTCGCCGGAGGTTTGAACATTGGCCTGCCCGTGGCCTTCGCGGAAGCAGATTTCGAGCGAATCGACCAGGCGGCTTTGCGAATCGGGGCGGACCGCGAGCCGGTCTACGAGGACATAGACCTTCTCGAAATCTTTTTTCTGGTAACTGTCGGGCGTTTGCAGCTCGATGACCTCATCCTTCGCGGCGTCGTAAAGCCGTGTGAAGCCACGCCCCATCAGGCTCATCAGGTGGGCCTTGACGTTGATCGAGCCGGCCGCAGGCCTCTTCGCACGGGTCTTTTTGGGCTTCGCCGGGACCGCTTCG
>DATEMG010000139.1:0-7705 GCA_035275805.1 Blastocatellia bacterium | reverse complement strand
AGATGATAAAGCAAAATGGGAAAAGGAGGAGTCTATCTCCGCCTCTTCCCATCTTGGTCGTATGGTCACGTTTTGAACGCTCCATTTAGTAGAGGTTGAACGTGAATTCGAGACTCCCGCGCACGCTGACAGGGGCGCCGTTCTTAACCGCCGGATTGAATCGGATCTTCTTAGCGGCCTCGATCGCTTTTTCAGTCAGGCCGTCCGGCAGGCCGCGAATGACTCTGATGTCGGTAACTTGTTGGTTGACGTTGAAGACGACCTGCAGCACGACGGTGCCCTGGATTTTATTTTGACGAGCCTCTTCCGTGTACTTGGCTTTCTCGCGGTAGAGGATCGTCGGCCTGAGCGAAGCCGTCATAGGTTCGATGCTGCGGCCGCCGCCCAATCCCATGTCTCCGCCGCCCGCGTTGCCGCCGCGCCCTGGGCCTGCGCCACCGCCAGCGCCGCCACCAACGCCAGTGCCGGAGCTACGCCCGATGCCGCCGCCACTTCCCGGACCTGGAGAAGGTGGGGCGGGAACGCCGGTCGGGTCTCCGATTGGGCCTTTAGGCATCCGCAATGACGGATCGCCATAAGTCGTCATGGCCACCGGCATAGTCGGATTTTTGATCTTCGGCGGCTCCGGGTTGGGCAGGACGATCTGCGGGGTCAAAGCCATTTGAGGCGGCACGCCTTTGCTCGGCGGCTCCGGTCGGTTACGTCCGCCGCCACCGCCGCCTGACGCCGGTTTCGGTTTCGGCTTGCTGCCGCCCAGGACCTTTTCCTTGACAGGTTTCTTCTCGGCCTTGACTTCTATCTTCGTCGCCTCTTCGATGGTAGGAGTGATCATCGCCATAAGATCGAGTTTCTCTACTGGCGCAACACAACGACCGGGGAAGACGCGGTTGTAGAACTCGCAGTTGTTGAGAAAAATCGCGAGCAGCAATATCACAACGACTGGGGTCCAGTTGACGAACTCCAGCACGACTTTCGGCGCGGCGAATTTGTTGGTCGTTCGATAGACCAACCGATAAAGCAGAAACACGCGGGTCACGAAGCAGGTCAATAGAAAGCCCCCAAACCCGGCGTGAAACAGATTGGTGTGCAGTGGATTCGCCCTGCCCAACCCGGCGAGCGCCAACGATAAGAAGTAAACTGTGAAGACGCCGGTCAGCGCCAACTCCGATCCGGCCATCAGCGCGTTACGGCGGAAGCGGTTGGTTCCCTCGCCGCGCACAAATTCGGAGAGGAAGACTCGCGGGTTACGCCTGAACTCATTCAACGCGCCTATTGTTTCGCGCGATATGCGGCTGAGAAGCGGCTCGTCTTTCAGCAGGAACTTGAAATCTCCCGTCGCGCCCGCGGGCGCCCGCGTGATTTTCAAACTGTCGCCGATGCTTCTCAATCCGGCAAAGAGTCTTGCGATCAAACTCGGCGATTCGGGAATTGAAAAGCCGAAACTCGAATATTGAGAGACTGAACTCGAAGTTTGAGCGACTGGTCTGGCCGGAGCCGGTGGAGCTACGGGACGGCTTTGAGCCGGTCTGCTTTGACCTGGTTGAGCGATTGGTCTGTTCGGAGCCCCCGGAGTTGATTGTATTGGCGGTTGCGCTTGAGGCCAGTTACGCGAGGGCTGCGGTGGAACTTGGGGCGCCGGAATCCCGCTATAGCCCGCAGGCGGTTGTGGGCTAGCAGGCGGGCGTGGAATTGATTTCGTGTCGGGCCTCGGAGCATTTTGCGCAGGCCGAACCGGGTCGGCGCGTGGAGGCTCGGGACGAAGCGGCCCGGTCTGCTTTGGGCTAAAAGGCTCGGGGCTGCGGGGTGGTATCGGGATCACGGGAGATCGCTCGATAGGTTCGTTTTTCGGCGTGGGAGTCGTAGGTTTTGTGCGCCGCGCGTATTCTTCACTGGCAATCAAATGTTCAGTATCGTTCGGGCAATACTGAAAACCGTTTGGGAATTGTTGTTGACATTTTGGACAGATTTTCATTCCAGCCTCACCTCTGGTGACAAATATTAATCTTCGCCCCAGTCAAAATCAAGATAACACCCTGCGGCTGCCTGCGCTCTGAACGGCGCCCGCTGACGTTCTTGCGCAATGCCACGTGAAAAGTTCAATCAGCGCCGGCTTTTGCGGCGAGCGCCAGTCTGACATAGGCGCATAGATGTTTTTTCGTAAAACGCGCGCTTCGATGGTTGATTGTGCAAAGGGGATGCAGCCTGTCCGGGAGCAGTCAAATTAAATCAGCCTCAACTATGCCTAGCATAACCGAGACCGGACGAAGTTTGATAGGAAAACATGGGGATGTCAACCAAGTCATTGAGGATAGAGGCTAGAAAATTGCGTCATCGATTCTGTCCTCGATCTTCGATCCTCGATCCTCGATCCTCGATCCTCAATCCTCAATCCTCAATCCATTCATTACTTCTTGTACTGCTCGAGTTTGCGGTAGAGCGTTTTACGTCCGATGTCCAACAATCTCGCGGCTTTCGCCTTATCTCCGTTGGTGTAGACGAGCGTCCTGGTGATCATTATCCGTTCGACCTCTTCCATAGTCATCGGGATGGAGAGTTCAACGCTGCTGATCTGGTCCGGCGAAGCGTATGCGCGGATCGCTTCGGGCAGGTCTTTTTCGGTGATCGTGCGCCCCGCGGCGACGATCACGGCCCGTTCCATGCAATTTTCCAACTCCCGGACGTTGCCAGGCCAGTGATAGCTTTTCAGAATGTGCAGCGCGCGGTCCGAAATCCCGGCCACCCGCTTCCCGCTCTTCTGCTGGAAACGTTCTATAAAATAGGCGACCAGCTGGTCGGTGTCTTCGCTGCGTTCGCGAAGCGACGGCAGCCCTATCGGGTAGACGTTCAGGCGATAGTACAGGTCTCGACGGAAGCGGCCTTCTTCGATCTCTTTTTCGAGGTCTTTATTAGATGCCGCGACCACACGGACGTCGGTTTTGATCACCTCGTTGCCTCCGACGCGCGTGAACTCGCCGTCCTGCAGCACGCGGAGCAGGGAGACCTGGGCGGCCAGACTCATCTCGCCGATCTCGTCAAGGAAGAGCGTGCCGCCATTGGCCTCCTCGAACTTCCCGATGCGGCGGGAGCGCGCGTCGGTGAATGCGCCGCGTTCATGGCCGAACAGCTCGGTTTCGAGCAGCGCCTGCGGGATCGCGCCGCAGTTGATCTTGATGAAGTCGCGGGAGGCCCGGCGCGAATTGAACTGGATCAGGTTGGCGATCAGCTCCTTGCCTACGCCAGATTCGCCCTGCAGCAACACGGTCGTGTTACTGTCGGCCACAGACAGGGCCATTTCGATGGCGCGACGGATCTTCTGCGACGAGCCGATGATACGCTCTCCAGCCCGGGCGTCGTTCAACTCCCGTTTGAGCCTGATCACTTCGGCCGCGAGGCGGTCCTTTTCGAGCGCGATCGCGATCTGGCTTGAAATGCCGTTGAGCACCTGCACGTCGTAATCGGAGAAGTGGGCCGACTCATTGCCCCAGACGAGCGCCATGATCCCCAAGACTTTCTCTTTGACGGTGATCGGGGCCACCAGAGCCGATTTGCCTCTAATGACATGAGTGAACAGGTAGCGCGCGATCGGCGATTGGCGGGCGTCCTCTAGCTTGAGCGTGCGCCCCTCGTCGAGAAGCGCGCTCACCGCCGGGTGGTCAGGCAGCCGCAACGTACGGGCTTCGCGGTATTTCGACTCGACCGACTTCCGCAGATCGAAGCCCCGCCGCGCGCGCAGTTCGTCGAAATGCAGGTATTCGCCCTGGTTGTCCAGGATGGCTATGCAGCCGTAATCGGCCTTGAGGAGTTCGAGCGCGCGGTCGATCACGAAATCGGTGATCTCGTTGAAATCGGTCCTGGTGTTGATGTCGTTCGAGATTTCGAGCATCAACTTGGTGATCTCTACCTCTTTCTCTTTCTCGTGGTAGAGCCGCGTGTATTGCAGGCCGATGGAGACCTGGCCGGCCAGCCACTCGACCAGCTTCACTTCGGTCTCCGTCCAGTGGTGCGGCCGGTTGCAGTAATGCAGCCCCATCACGCCAAGCAACTCGTCGCGGAAGACGAAAGGGGCGACCAGCACGGAACGCGTGCCGATCAGTTGCAGCGTCGTCCGCACCCACAGAGGAATGTTCGCCGACTGGATGTCGTCTATTGAGAAGTGGCGCGCGTTGGGCAGGTACCGTTTGATCGTGTCTAAGGGAACCAGGGTCGTCGGGATGTTGAGTCCGAGCCCCGGCGTGAGCCTGTCGTCGCCCAGGTATTCGTGACTGACGCGAAAGCCGCCGTCCGGGGCAGGCGTTATCACGTTGCAACGGTCGACGGCCAAACGCTGGCCGACCTCAGTCACGGCGGCCTGCAGAAACTTGTCGATGTCGACAATGACGGGGACGGAGTCCGGGCGCGACCCGTCCGAGCTGATCCGGTTCAGGATAGCTTCCCGCGCCTCGTACATCTCGATCAGTTTTGATTGGAGCGCTTCTTCGAATTGCATTTCGGTCAGACAGATATAGAGGTTACAGAACCGTAGTCATGCGACAAAACAGTCCTGTGAGTCTGGCGCCACTCGTCCAATCCGAGCAGCTCGTTCCAGTCGCGTTTGATCGGCAGGACCAGTTCCGACGTCAATTCGCCAACTGTCATCCCATCCAGAAATTTCTTGTCGTGCGCGCGAAAACTGTGCGTCGGAATCATCAGAAACTCGCCGCGGAACTTGTCTCGCGCATTCAGAAAATCGACGCCCGAAAGGAGGCCCGCAACGGTGACGCCTTCGCCGAAGAAGACGTTTTCGACCGGGACCGCGTGAAGCCGGGTCCCGAAGCGCCGGTTCATATCTTCGACGGCCTCTTGGAGCATCGGGTAGAAGATCAAACCCGTCGCAAGCGCGCCGTAGATCCTCCTCGCCTGCGATTCGCCGAATTGACCGCGCAGACGCATTTTTTCCAACTGTTTCATCCGCTTAGCGTGCGCGTCGAAGAACTGCCGCGTCATTCCCACGCCGTCTTCGATCTGCGGATATTCGTCGTCTTCCGCCGCGCGCCCGCGCACGATTCGATAGTGCGATTTTGGAGGAATCTTTCTGCCAGCGCGAATGTAAAACTCATCGCCGAGAAATGCAAAGACGGTTCCCAGTTTTCGCCTCAGGTCGTTTTGGATCGGCGCGACCAGCGAGATAGTCTCCCGGCAAAATTCGTCGTCCACCGGCGTCAGCCGGTCGCGGTATTTATGCTTGTCCGTGACGCCGAGCGGCACGATCGCGGTCGAAACCACTCCCGGGCTCAGTTCGGCCAGGTCGTAAATCGTCTTCTTCAGACGCTCGCCGTCGTTGATCGTGGGACAGAGAACGATCTGCGCGTGGATCTCGATGCCGCGCTCGATGAAGTATTTCATCTGCGCGATGACGTCGATCTTTCTGTCGATGCCGAGCATGTACGCCCGCAACTCAGTGTCAGTCGTGTGGACCGAGATGTATTGCGGCGACAGCCGCTGCTCGATCACCCGCTCGATCTCGGATTTGGTGATCGTCGTCAGCGTCGAATAATTGCCGTACATGAAAGAGAACCTGACGTCCTCGTCGCGCACCCACAGAGAAGGGCGTGAGCCTTCGGGGTTCTGCTGAATGAAACAGAAGACGCAATCGTTGCCGCACTGCCGCGGCGCCATCGGCTCGAAATCGATGCCCCAGGATTCGCTCTCGTCCTTTTCGACCTCGACCACCCATTCTTCGCCGCCGGCTTTGACGACCTCGATCGTCAGTTCCTCTTCCCCCGACGTCAGGAACTTGAAATCGAGCGCGTCGCGCACGCGACGCCCGTTGATCGTCCAGACGCGATCGCCGATTTCCAGTTCCAGCTCGGCGGCGAGCGAGTCAGGCTCGACGCCGATGATCTTTATACCTTTTGCCATTGGTTAATAAATACATCAACGAAATCACTCAGAGCGGCGCAAAGGATGATTTCGGTTTTCTTCGTGGTTCTTCGCGTAACTTTGTGGATGATGTTTAGATCAACTCGTCAATCGGTTTATATTTCAACCCCTGCGAATCGGCCACGGCTTCATAAGTGATTTTTCCCGCGTAAGTGTTCACGCCTTCCTTCAAATGCCTGTCTTTGGCGATCGCGCCCTTGAAGCCGTTGTTAGCCAGCTTCATAGCGATGGGCAGCGTCGCGTTAGTCAGCGCAAAGGTCGAAGTGCGGGGGACCGCGCCGGGCATGTTCGCGACGCAATAATGTAGCACATCGTCGACGTAGAATGTCGGGTCGCTGTGGGTGGTCGGCTTGGTGGTCTCGATGCACCCGCCCTGGTCGACCGCCACATCGACTATCACCGAGCCTTTGTGCATGGTCTTTAGCATATCGCGCGTGACCAGCATCGGCGCGCTCGCGCCCGGGATCAGCACCCCGCCGATCACCAGGTCGGCGTTCGCGCACGCGTCCTGAACGGTGTAAGGGTTTGAGACTAGCGTTTTGATCTTCGCGCCGAAGATGTCGTCGAGGTAACGCAGCCTCTCCAGATTCTTGTCCAACACCGTCACGTTGGCGCCCAGGCCGACGGCCATCTTGATGGAATTGATTCCGACCACGCCCCCGCCGATAATCACGACTTTTGCGGGCAGCACGCCAGGCACGCCGCCCATCAGCACTCCCCGCCCGCCCTCGGGCTTTTGCAGGTAATGCGCGCCGACTTGCACGGCCATGCGCCCCGCGACCTCCGACATCGGCGTCAGCAGCGGCAGGTGGCCATCGTCGTTGGTGATGGTTTCGTAGGCCACGCCCGTGATCCCGGATTCGAGCATCGCCTGCGTGAGCTTCCGGTCTGGCGCGAGGTGCAGGTAAGTGAAGAGTATCTGGCCTTCGCGCATCCGTTTGTATTCCGGGCCGACAGGCTCTTTGACCTTGACGATCATCTCGGCGCGTTGCCAAACCTCGTCGGCGGTTTCGACGATCCGGCCCTGGGCCGCGCCGTATTCCTCGTCGCTGATGCCGCTCCCGTCCCCTGCCTTCGTCTCGACCAGGACCGTGTGCCCGTAATCGCTAAGCGTCTTGACCCCGGCCGGGGTGAGGCCGACGCGGTATTCATTGTCTTTGATCTCCTTCGGTAGACCTATGATCATTACGTGTTCTCCATTTCTACATCGCGCGCCGCGCGTGGGGCGGCTGGCGCTCATTTTTCCGGCGAATCTTCACTCCTGTGACAATGAGCTACTACGGGGATGAGGATCACCTCGCAGCTTTGATCTTTTTGCAAGCCGAGGTCGGAGCATTTCTTCAACGTCCAGTCGGCGAACTGCATACTATCATCCGAATCCGGGACGCCGTCGCAGAATCCCTGCGATGGCTTGCTCGCCTCCAGACAGGTGGTCAGAAAACCATGTGTCAAGATTTGTCCCGTGAGTGAATTGTCGCGTTTGTGGCGCGCCAAGGCCTCCTTCAAACAACCTTCGTTATCGGTTTTCGCGCCGATCTCCTTTGCATCTTTTACATCTTTCCCGATCTGTTCAACGGATTGAACCAACCTGTCCTTGCTCTGATAGACCCAGTAGACGACGCCTGCGACGGCGACGAGTCCCAGAAGGAACAGCCCGCCGATGATCGAGAGAACGATTGCCCAGGTTTTTGACATAGAACCTCCTGCGGAAAATATGGGGAATGGGGAGTAGGGAGTAGGGAATAGGGAATAGGGAATAGGGAGTCAAGTAAGTAACTTCTTTGAC
>DATEMG010000138.1:0-15888 GCA_035275805.1 Blastocatellia bacterium | reverse complement strand
CCACGCTCGCTACCGCTCGCGGTACTGATCCGGTCAGCCTTCCCGTACAGCAATTGCAATCCGCTCTAAACAGCCGTTGCTTGTGACCACGCTTGTCCTTACGCCCTAAGGGAGATCAATCGTCGCGTAGCGACTTTTCATAGGAATCGAGCCGAGATCCCGCTGTATTTATCTCCCAGGTGATGCATAATATGGTAAGGCTGATAAAAATCCTCTTTTGCCTGAAGATATAGCTAGAAATTGACAACATGACTGCGGCGCGGGAGGGTGAATGGGTTCAAAGAAAAAGCATGTCAAAGGTGGAGATGAAAGGGGCGCGCGCAGGAAGCCGAAGACTCCGCTAATTCAACCAGTCGCGAAACATACCTTCACCGTAGTCGGCATCGGCGCCTCCGCCGGCGGTCTGGAGGCCTTCAAGCAGTTGCTCGATCATCTGCCTGACGACACGGGCATGGCCTTTGTCTTCGTGCAGCACCTCTACCCCGCGCGCGAAAGCATCCTCGCTGAACTGCTGTCCAGAGCCACCGACATGCCGGTCAAGGAAGTCAAGCATGATATGCGTGTCGAACCGAACTGCGTTTATGTCATCCCAAGCAACACGAACATGGCCCTCGCAAATGGCGCCCTCCTCCTGACGCCGCGCGAGAAGACGCTCGGGCAGCAGCACCATCCGATTGACTATTTCATGCGCTCGCTGGCTAAAGAGAAGCACAACCGCGCCATCGGCGTGATCCTCTCCGGCACAGGCTCGGACGGCGCGCACGGGCTTGGAGCGATCAATGCTGAAGGCGGGCTCACATTCGCTCAGGATGAGAAAACGGCAAAGTATGACGGCATGCCACACAGCGTCATTAATGCAGGATACGTTGACTTCGTCCTCTCGCCGGAACAGATCGCGGAAGAGCTTGCGCGTCTGGCCCGACAACATCACGTTCCCGGCCTCGGAACGGCCGGCCGCGAGGATTTACAACCTCCCTATGTGGAGCCTGGCGCTGACGGCGACAACTTAGAAGAGGCTTTGTGTGTGGTTCGTGAAGTGAGCGGTTTGGACTTCAGCCATTACCGAACCGGCGTCATTCAGCAAAGCGCCACGCGGCGGATGTCGCTGCTCGAGCTCGACGGGCTGAATGCTTACTCCGATTATCTGTGCAGCCACAACATAGAGGCCAAGAATCTCTACCAGGACATCTGCTCCGACGTGACGGGTTTCTTCCGCGACCCGGAGACCTTGGAGGCTTTGAAGGAGAAGGTCTTTCCCGAACTCGTCAAAAAGCGCCACGACAATGAGCCGCTGCGCTTTTGGGTGATCGATTGTTTGACCGGCGAGGAAGCCTACTCGATCGCCATCGCCTTTCTGGAATTTACCGAAAATCGAGGCGAACGCATTCCGATCCAGGTATTCGCCACCGATCTTAACAATGACGCGATTGTGTTCGCCCGCGCGGGACTCTATTCGCAGAGCATGGTCAAGGATGTCTCGCCTGAACGGCTGCGTCGCTTCTTCGTCAATACCAGCCGCGGCTATCAGGTCAGCAAGCTGGTCCGCCGCATGTGCGTTTTCGCCCGGCATAACATATTGACCGATCCCCCCTTCTCGCGTATGGACATGGTCAGTTGCCGCGATTGGCTGATTCGCCTCGACCCGACCATGCGGAAGAACGCCATTCACAGGCTGCACTACTCACTCAAGTCTTCAGGCTTTCTTCTGCCAGGCTCGTCGGAGACGATTGGCGCGTTCACCTCCCTGTTCAAGTTGGAATTGGAAGACGAGGAGCGCAAAATCTATTCCAGAATACCTGGGCCATCCGTCATGCTATACAGAATCCCGCCCGGAGCCGGCCTGGAGAGAAAGGTCGAAGTGGACAGGAGAGCGATTGAAATCCTCGAAGAAGTCGATGTCTATTCCGCCGCGCGGCAAAAGGCCGACCAGGTTGAGGCTGCTGAAGCCGGGAGAGGCCGGGTGGCGAATCGCAGGCTGTCTTCAGCCAAACTATCCGAGACTGAAATGCTGGGGAAGTTGCATGCCATGCGCGTATATCTGCGGTCAGTGATCGAACAGCACGAGGCTTACGTCGAGGAGTTGCAATTGGCCAACGAAGAGCTTCAGTCTACAAACGAAGAACTCCAAAGCGTCAGTGAAGAACTGGAGACCGCCAAGCAGGAATTGGAATTACGTAATGACCAGCTCAAACAGGATAAAGAAAAGCTGCGCCTGCAAACGAATCTGATCGAAACTTCAGTCGAGCCGATCTACATTTGGGATTTCGACAAAGACATCATCGAATGGAATCAGGGCTGCGAGCGGTTATACGGCTACACGGGCGACGAAGCCGTCGGGCGCAATAGCAACGAGCTGCTCCGGACCGTTTATCCGCTGTCGCTCGAAGACTTCAATGCATTGCTCGCGGCGCGGGGCGAGTGGACGGGCGAGTTGCATCAGACGACCAAAGACGGGCGCGAAGTTATTGTCGAAAGTCGCAAGACACTGACCGAGACGAACGGGCGGCGGCTGGTGCTGGTGACTAACCGTGACATCACCGCGCGCAAGCAGGCGGAAGACCGGTTGCGCGAGAGCGAGGAACGATTCCGTATGCTGGCCGACAGCGCGCCCGTGCTGATCTGGGTCACCGGCGCGGACGCCGGCTGCGAGTTCGTCAACAAAGCCTTTCTAGATTTCTTAGGTAAGACGTTTGCGGAGACGCATGGCTTCGGCTGGCGGTCCCTCGTTCACCCGGATGACAATGAGCGTTACGTCGGTCAGTACCTGGCGGCTTTCAAAACGCGGACGCAATTCCATTCTCAGGCGCGTTTCCTGAACGCCATGGGCGAATACCGATGGATCGACACGGTCGGCGCGCCGCGCTACTCGTTGTCCGGCGAATTCCTCGGCTACGTCGGCGCCAGCCGCGACATCACCGATAACAAGCGAGTCGAACTCAACACACAATTCATCAACCAGCTTGACCTCGCGCTGTCACATCTCACCGACGCTGGCGAAATCATCCAGTTGGTGACAAGCAGTCTGGACGAATACCTGGACGTGACTCATTGTTACGTTTGCGAAACAAACCCGGAGGATGGCCTGATTGTCCCACATGAGGATTGGGAAGGATTGCTTCACGGCGCGCCGGGCATGTTGGGCCAGTACCGCATCAGTGATCAGTACCGCATCAGTGATTTAGTTACGCCGGAGTGTCGCGAGGCGTTGGAGGCCGGAGAGGCCGTCGCCGTTAACGATGTGACGACCGATCCGCGAACACTCGGTTTCGCCATTAGGTACGAGCTTATAGGCGTCCGCGCGACCGCTCTCATCCCCATGCTGAACGAAAAGCAATGGGAAGCCACGTTGTGCGTTAATGAAGGGCAAGCGAGGGATTGGCGTCCTGACGAGTTGCAACTGTTGCGCGATGTCGCCGCGCGTCTCTGGCCCGCCGCCAAACGGGCGTGGGCGGTGGAGGCGCTTCGCCAAAGCGAGGAGCGCGCCCGGCGAACTCTGGCGGACCAGATGGTGGCGGGAGTCTACGAATGCGACGCGGATGGAAGGTTTATCCTGGTCAATCAACGTTATTGCGATATGGTCGGTCGCGCCAGGGCCGAACTGCTGGAAATGCGAATAAATGACGTTACGCACCCCGACGACTGGCCATACAACGCCGAACTTTACCGCCGCCTCTATAAGACGGGGGAGAGTTTCTTCATAGAGAAGCGTTATTGCCGCAAGGACGGCTCAGAGGTCTGGGGTCATAGCCACGTCTCGCCCATCCGTAACGCGGAAGGCAAGATCGAAGAATCAGTGGCTGTAGCGGTTGACGTCACCGACAACAAGCGCGCCGAGCGGGAATTGGCGGCGGCGAAAGACCGTCTGGCGGCTGATTTGGACGCCATGACAAGACTTCAAAAGATCGGCGCGATCTTCGTAGAGAAGGGCGACTTGTCTGAAGTGCTTGATGAGATTGTCGAAGCGGCCATCGCGATAAGCGCCGCCGACAAGGGCAACTTCCAGCTTTTCGACGCAGCGTCGGGCAGGCTCAGCATAGTGGCGCACCGCGGTTTCGATCAGCCGTTCCTGGATTTCTGGAACGCCGTCCAAGAGGGCGAGGGGGCTTGCGGCTCGTCGCTCGAAAGTTCGAATCGTGTGATTGTCGAGGACGTCAACCTCAGCCCCATCTTTGCGGGCAAGCCAGCGCTCGATGTCCAGCTACAGGCTGGCGTGCGGGCGGTTCAATCCACGCCGGTGATGAGCAAGTCCGGCAAGTTCTTGGGAGTCTTCTCCACGCACTATGAAACCCCGGGCCGAACGGATGAACAGGCTTTGCGACTGCTAGACCTGTTAGCCCGCCTGGCTGCCGACATCATCGAGCGGGCGCAGGCCGAGGCGACGCTACGGTCCGCTTACGAGCAAGCCGAAGCGGCGACGCGCGCCAAAGACGAATTCCTGGCCGTCGTCTCGCACGAGTTGCGCAACCCGCTCAATTCCATTCTCGGTTATGCGCGGCTGATACGAACGGATACGGCGAATGTAGCGCAGGTCAATCATTTGGTGGGGATCATTGAGCGAAACGGGAGAATGCAACTGCAATTAATTGAAGACCTGCTCGACACGGCTCGGATCATCAGCGGCAAGCTCGAGCTCGAAATACAGCCGGTGGACCTTGTCCCCGTGATCAGAACCGCTCTGGATGTGGTGCGTCCGTCGGCGCAGGCCAAAGACATCAGTATAATCTCCAACCTGGATATGCTCGCCGGCCAGATCACAGGCGATCCCGACCGCTTGCAGCAGGTCGTCTGGAACCTGCTCACGAATGCGATCAAGTTCACGCCCAATGGCGGACGTGTCGAAATTGCGCTCAAACGCGCGGACCCGCACATCGCCATCGTCGTGCGCGACAACGGCAAAGGCATCGAGCCGGAGTTCCTGCCTCACATCTTCGAGCGGTTCCGACAGAGCGATATGTCAAGCACGCGCCGCGTCGGCGGATTGGGTCTAGGTCTGGCGCTGGTAAAACACCTGGTCGAGTTGCACGGCGGCACGATCGAGGCCGAGAGCGCGGGCGCAGGTTGCGGCGCGACCTTCACCTTCCTGCTGCCGCTGCGCGCCGATTACACCGCGCCGGCCGAAGAGAGCAAAGCGTTGGATATGATGCTGCCCGCCAGAGAGGAATCGCTGGCCGGACTGCGGGCGCTGATCGTGGATGACGAAGAGGAGGTGCGTACGCTGCTGACCCTGACGTTGCAACAATATGGCGCGCAAGCGCAGGCCGTGGCCTCCGGGAAAGAGGCTTTGGAAATGCTTGCCCGGCAAACGCCTGAAGAGCATTTTGATGCGCTGATCTGTGATATCGGGATGCCTGATGAAGACGGTTATACGATTATGCGAAAAGTGCGGGCGCTCCCGCCGGACAAAGGCGCCACGATCCCGGCTATCGCGCTGACGGCTTACGGGCGCGCCGAAGACCGCATTCGCGCGCTGGCGGCGGGCTTTCATACGCATGTCGCCAAACCGGTCGAGCCTGATGAGCTTGCGACTGTCATCTTAAGCCTGCTCAAACGGTATTAGACCAAATCCGTCTCGTAAAGAAGGCATCAATAGAACGCCGATGACGCGGACGAGCGCGGATCATCACGGATAAAACCAAAAATGGTCGGCGCCAATCCGCTCTATTCGCGTCATCAGCTACGAGACTGTGGCGCGAGTTGTTTACTCGCGCTTGTTTCCTGATTGGACAATGCCGCAAACAGGGCGATTAAACAAATCGCCCCACATAGAGAACTTCTGCAAACCGCCCTATTCAAAAACTAAATCGCATTCCCGTCTCAATTCTTCTGCCCGGCATCGCCGCGACCGCCTGCCCGAAAAACGGTGAGGTCCGCACTCCCGAAAAGCCGATCAGGTTCGCGTGATTGAAGAGATTCGTGGCCTGGATGAAGAACTGCGCGCGGAATCGTTTGTCGTCGGGGCCGGAAGGCATCGAACCCATTGCGCCCAGCATCTCGCCGCTGTCCGCGCCGCCGCGAATGATACGCACTTGCGGGCCGCCCATGCCCTGGTTATCGGGCTTTTTGCCGAAGCTGAAGCCCCAGCTCAGACGCGAGCTAAGATCCCACTGTCCCGCGCCTCGCGCGCTGTTGCGTCCGACGCCCGCCGGGCGGTCGTTAACGGACAGGTCTTTATTGTCGTCAAAACCGGTGGTGATGTTGTAGGGCCTCGCCGAACTGGCGTTGAAGATCGAGCTGAGGCTGAGAGATTTCGTCAACCTGAAGTTGGTCAGGATATTAAAGCGATGGCGCGTGTCCTGCTGCGACGGTCCGCGCTCGCCCCGCAGGTCGAAGTTGTCGGCGGGCAGGCTCAATGCGCCGTCCGTCTCGTCGGATGTCTTCGATAAGACGTAACCGGCGCCGATCATGAACTTGCCGATCTTCGCCCAGTTGAAATTGACGAACAAGAGGTGATTGAACGAATCGGCCGACGATTCGATTTGCGTGACGACGCCCGCGTTCTGATCGGGCAGAACGCCGTCAATCGGCGCGTTGACGTTGCGACCGCGAAGTTGATGGGTTCCGTGGCGGTAAGAGTACTGCGACATCAGTCGAATGTTGTGCGGCAGCGACTGCTCGAAGCCGATTGACGCCTGAGAGACATACGGCATTCGCAGGTTCGGATCGATCTGAATGCGGCTCGCGGGAAGCGTCACTGCGGTTCCCACGCCGAACGGGTCGGGGAAGCCCGGGTTGCGGATGTCCAGATCGCTCTGCTGTTGGCCGTTGACGCGAAGCGCCTGCTCGTATGTCTCCGCCGCGAACCAGTCGTAGAAGATCCCGCCGCCGCCGCGAATCGTCGTATTACCTTTTTTGAAAGGCGACCACGCGAACCCGGCGCGCGGCATGAAGTTGTTACGGTCGTTCAAATTGGTTTGAACTTCGTGACGCGCTCCGAAACTGAGCGTCAGGCTTTTGTGAATTCGCCAGTCGTCCTGCGCGTACCACCCGAACTGGAACTGATCGAAAGCGACGCGGCCCGCGCCCGATCGCCGCTTGAAAGTCGTGGGCCGTCCAGCGCGAAAGGCCTCGAGGCCGGAAAAAATAAAGGCGCCGTTCTGATTTCGTAGATCGGTCGAGTCGTAGCTCAAGGCTTCAAGCTGAAAGCCGGCGCGCATGCCGTGTTTTTTGAACGGCAGGTCGAGATTGTCGGCGAGTTCGAGTTCCCGCGAGCGGCGCGAACTGGCGATCTGCGCGCCGCCGCTCGAGAATGCGCCCAGGACCTGGATGGTGGTTGCGTCCGACAGCGACGAGATCCCTACGTCCTGCCAGATCGCTTGAAAACGAACCTCATTGAAGAGCTTTTTGCCCACTGCGCCGGAATCGGCGAAGCGAATGACACGCTCGGCCGAATCGGTCGTATAGCCCCGTTCCAGGAGATCGAAATTGCCCACGCCGTTGTTGTCGCGGCGCGTGGCGTTCCGCTGGTACTCGACGCGCGAGGTGTGAGTCGGCGTCGACAGGTGTTCGACGCGCGCGTTCAGGTTGAGCGTGCGCCAGGGCTGCCGGACCGTGTCGTTGAAGAGGCCGTCGGGCAGCAGCGCGAAGACGGTTTTCGCCTCGTACGAGTTCACGCCGTCGGCCGACAGAAACATCGACGTGCGTTTCTTCCAGAGCGGGCCTCCGAACTCGAAACCGAAGCGGCGGTTCTGTTCGGCGGCGCGCGCCGGAGCGAACGCGTTGCGCGCGTTCAACGATTCATCGCGGAAGCCGATATTAAAGCCGCCATGCCAATTTTCGAGTCCGGGCTTGGTGAAGATGTCCACGTTCATGAACGACGATTCATGACTTTCGGCGGCGTAGGCGTTGGTGCGGAATCTGATCTCCCGGATCTGGCTTTTCGGAGGGAGTTTGCCGCCGCGAAACCCGTTGACTCTGAAATTCGCGCCGGGGCCGGCCAGATTGCGGAGCGCCTGCTCGAACTCTTCCGGGTCGTCGGGTAATTGCGCAATCTGCTCTTCGGTCAAAACCGCTGAGACCGCGCCGCGCGGGTCGGCGCCGGCTTCGCGTTTGTCGCGACCGACGGTGACCTCCTCCAGAACGCCTGCCACGTCGAGCTTGACCTCAAGGTTGTTGGGGCCAGGCCGCACATTGACGTCTTCGACCGTGACCGGCGCGAAGCCTTCGGCCACGATTTGCAGTTGATATTTGCCGGGGGCAAGATCGCCGAAATTTACCTCGCCGGGTTTGCCGGTCACGAGCGTCTGGCGCCGTTTGTTGATCGTGACTCGCGCGTTCGGGATCGCCGCGCCGGTTTGATCGACGACCGTCACGCGAAGGCGAGCTTCAACCGGCCTCCTGTTTTGCGCGAGAGTCGGGCCAAGCGCCATGGCGAAAATCAGGATAGCGCACAGGCATTGAAACAAAAGCTTTCCTCTCCCCATTGTATTCACCCTCCGCTAAGTACTCTGTAAACTATGCTCGACTTTATCCATTTGCCCGTCTTCCCGGTCGCGGAGCGACCACGTGAGCTTAGCCCGGCTTTTCAAAGCTGGGTCGACTAACGCATATCCGATCTGAGTCGCGGAGCGACGGTTGATACTGATCATCGGTATCAACCGTCGCTCCGCGACTCAAACGACTACGTAACGGCTCTCCCGGCTTTGAAAAGCCGGGCTAGGCTCAAATGCCGCTCCGCGGCAGGGAGAGACGGGCAAATGGATAAAGTCGAGCATAGTTTACAGAGTACTTAGATCGATTCCTTAAACTACTTCTTCACAAACTTCTCCGGTTTGAGTTGAGGGTTTATCTTCACATTTTTGATTTCCAGTTCTTCGTTAACCGCGTCTTCGATTGACTTAGTTATTTTGTGAGGAATCGAGACGCCGTTCACCTCGCGGTAATCGCTGAGATATATGCGGAATTCGACGTCGGGCTGTTTGGCGGCCTCGGCCTCCATCTCTTTCATCCTCTTCTCCATCTCCTCTGGAGTTCTGTGCTGCGGACCGGGGGCCGCCGTTTGCGTAACGATGCGCGGTTTCCTGGCGTTGTAAGTCAGCATTAAGGGGCGATGAGTCTTCTGGTCCAGGAACAACCGTATGGCGAATCCGCCGGGCCCTTTCACATTCAGCACGTCGGCTTTCCCGTCGGGCGATTCGGCCTCGCCGGCGAAACTGTATTCGACCGGGAATGATGATGGCGTAGTCAGCAGCCAGCCGATCGCAAGGCGCGCGAAATCGGAGCGGACGCTTTGCTGCAACGCCTCCTTGGCTTTCTGGGGATCGGCTCCGGGGCCTCCGGGGCCGCGACGGAAGATCATCATTCCGCCGCCTCCTCCGTGCTGTTGCTGGTCTTCCCAAACGTCCTCGCCGTTGAGCGCTTCGACGCGCGTGATTTCGAGGCTCGGCGCCGGATTCATCGTTTCGGTCTTCATCATTTTGTCCGGGAGCAACAGGTCATAGCTGACCTCTCCGGCCATTTCCATCTGGCCGAACGTGCGGCGGTAATTGCCGGTCACCGACAGGCTCTTCAATTTGTCGCCGCCCAGAGCGGCGCGCGCCTGGGCGATTAATTGTTGAGCTTTGCCCGCGGCGTCTTGAGCGCTCACGCCCGGGAAAATCTCGGTCATTGCCGCAGCGATGATCAGAACCGTGATCATGAATTTCACTCGCATAAATTCTCCTTCGAAAAGGGTAGGGCGCCTGGGAGCGCAGGCATCCTTGCCTGCCTGGTTTCCGGCAATAACCGACTGGCCGAAGCTCGCAGGCAAGGATGCCTGCGCTCCCAGGCCTCCTACCTTCGGGCCGCGCTTTTCATTGTTTCAGGGCGTCGTCACGGACATTGTTATCTTGGCGGAATCGAGACTCGATTTGGTTAAGTGGGGAATAAACCTTTGTTAAAGATGTAAAGTTTTCAGTCGTTCTCTACTTATCGGCGAGGCTCTGCCTGAACGTCAAAATATGACACGCCATTCTCCTTATCGCAGCGACAAATTGTCACGTCTCGCGCTGTCGTCCGAAATGAGCGGCGGCGCCACACCTTGTGGAATCTGATGTTTAGTGGAAGGCCGCAAGCCCGGCGCCTATTTTGCAGGTATTTTTGGCGCCAACCTGTATTTATCCCCCAAGTGAATTTAGTTGCTGACCTGAACGACGCCGTTTTAATACGATGTAGAGTTTGACTTCTCCCCCGCTTTGGGGCGACGGGTTAAAGGACATAACCCGTCGCCCCACTGTCTTGGGCCCAATGCTGGTTTAATTTTCTTCCCGGCCAGATTTATGCCTTCGCGATTCGTTCATTTGCGCGCATTCCCCAATTTTGTTCGTCCGATCATATTCGGTATTTTCTATGCAACGATTGAAAGTTCTCTTGGTTGAAGACAACGACGACGCGCGCGCGCTTTACGTTTATATGTTGGCGTCAGCGGGCTATAGAGTTAGCGCTGTGAGAAACGGTCTCGAAGCGCTCGCCGAAATACAGGTGAATCGCCCAGACGTGATTGTGACCGACATCCTAATGCCGGTTCTCAGCGGTTTGGATTTGATTGTAGCTGTCAGGTCGGATAATGAGCTTGCAGACTTGCCGGTCGTGGCGATTACATCTTTCGGGAAAGACTTTCGTGAACAGGCGCGGGCGGCAGGAGCGGCCGATGCGATAGACAAGCCGACCGAAACAGAAAGAATGCGCGAGGTGATTGAAGCCGTAATGTCTCGTCCGCGCTTAAAGCCTTGAGTTTTCAGTCTTCAGCCCAGATTCGAGACGAGAGCGGCGAAATCCAGCGAAGAATCCATTCGCGCCATACACGGCAAGCGCGACGATGATCGTGTCGATAGGATGGCGATATTCGGCGTGTGAGTGTGTGATGTAATAAACAAGCGGGAAAGCGAGAATGGAGAGCAGGTAGGGCATAGCCAGCGCCCTGTCGGAGCGCCAGGCCTTGAACATGCCTGCTAACATGAAGATCGTGAGGATTGTCGTCAGAATGGCGTGAAGCGCCGAGATTGGGTCCGCGACAAATAACTGTAGACTCCAGAAACCCGTCCAGACGCAAAAGAATCTCCGCACTGTCAAAGAGACAAAGGCGCCCGGGTAGGTGGAGATGAAACCGAGTGTCTGACGGCGTTTGGAGGCCATGTAATTAAGTTCTCCCAGCCGTCGATACTCTTCCATCTCCGCTTTATTGGTCGCCGGATGTGACCAGTCGGGAACAATGTCAGAAAGATCTCCCGTGTTTCCGACGCGCATTTCGAGCCAAAAATTGCTGCGGAGCGGGATAAAGCGATCAAACGTTCGGTAGTTACGCGCAAACCAGGGGCTCAAAACTAATAACACCATCATCGCGGCCAGTCCTGCCTGCAGCCCACAAGGCTTTCCATGCCGCCGGTTGCGGTAGCAGATTCGGGCGGTCAGAAATAACGCCACCAAAATAATCGGCGGACAGGCCAGCGCGGAGATTCCTGCTAACAGTCCAAATCCTAACCAGGCTCTAAGGCTACTCAGATTTTCCAATCTCAGCGCGGTCAGAAAAAGAAGGCTGAACAACAATGTATTGAAACAATCTCCCCAGACGCGGCATGCGGCGAAATCTATCGCGTAGGGGAACAGCGCCCACACCCACCCGACCCGTATAGCGATCACACGCCCGAATGATTTATACGCAATGAGGTACACCGTCAGACAAGTCAGCGCTGAGAATATGCTGTTGAGGGTAAGCATTACTACGGCAGACTTAAGTGTGTAGACTCCGAACACCTTGAAAACAGCCGCAACCAAATAGACGTACACCGGCGGCATCCACGCCGTCGGCCCGGTCGTCGCATGTAAAGGAGAGCTGAAACCTTCTCCCAGAGCTACTGAACGCGCGATCCGTCCTGTCTCCCAGCCAAAACTAAAATGGTCACGCTCCGGTGAAAACTGACCATCTATGAGGAATAAGGACACAACCAGGCGGAGAACAAACGCAACAGCCACAATCCAGCCTGGCGACTGGTAAACCCGGCTAATGAAATTGATTTGATTATTGACCGCGTCTTTTGATGCTTGAAAATTTACTTCGTACATGCGCGCTCGACTTGATCCACTTTCTGTACAGTGAAAAAGGCGATCGAACGTTGACCCGCTTATTTTTTGCCGGATCTGATAATGGGGGCAGCGGATGCTGGCGGCGAATCAGGCGGCCAGTCTCTCACTGTCAAAACTCTTGGGGGGGGGCGCTGAGACATCTAGCCCGAGGCGAACTTGCATGTCTTTATTTTATCAGAGTGAGGGATGAGGCCCGGATACTACCACAGCAAGAGGCGCTCGGGGTATTGCAATTTGTAAAGGATGTTAAATTTGCGACCCACAGGATGACCGCGATTTCAGCCAGTATTTACTGTGCTATGATGCGCCACGTTCGGGGCCATAGGACGGCAATAGGGCTATTGGGGGCAGGCCAAAGGCGGAAAACATGAAACGCAAACCGACGCAAAGACAATTATGGGCGCTGGCCCTGGCGCTGCTGGCGTTGCTGCCGCTGCTCGCCGTGTTTCAATACCACTGGCTGGGGCAAGTGAGCGAGGGCGAACGCGAGCGAAAGAAGAGCGTTTTGACCACGATGGCCAGACAGTTCTGCCATGATTTCGACAGCGAGTTGACCGCCCTCTATCTTTACTTTCAGCCGGCCCCCAATCCCTTCGACGGCGCCCCCTCTCAGTCTCAGGGCGATTTCGCCGCGAGATACCGGCGCTGGCGCGAAACGGCGGCGCGTCCGAAGCTGATCAAAGCGGTTTATCAAACGCAACCAGGGGAGAACGGCGGACTCCTTTCGCAATACAACGCGGGAACCGGCGCATTCGAGCCATGCGAGTGGCCCGCAAGTCTGTCGAATGTGCGGAAAAGATTGGAAGAGGAACGCGCCAGAGCTAAGTCGTTGCAGGATCAGTTGCACGATTCCATCGGTTTCAAAATGAATATTCGTGGCGGAGCCGGCGCTGAAAAAAGGGTGTTTCATTTGAGCCTCAACTGCGTCGATGAAGATTTGCCTGGCCTGGTCATTCCTACCAACTGGCCAATCAACGGTCCGTTCGGCGGTCAGAGCGGCGATCGCCTCAAAGACGGAGTTATACCAATTCCCAGCGCTCGGTCATTTGGCATTATCGCGCTCGACGCCGATTACATCAGCCGGGAACTGATTCCCGAACTGGCTGGAAGACATTTCGGCGATAGCGCCGGAGAGTACGCGATAGCCGTGACCAAGCGCGGCCAGACGGATCAGGTTGTTTATCGCTCGGACTCCGGCGCGCTGGAGACTGATCTCGCCCACGGTGACGTGACAGCCGAGTTCTTCAAAATTCTCTTCGAAGAGACCAACAGATTATTCTTCGCCCAATTGCGACGCCCTGATGTGAACGCGCCGGTCCAATTGAAGTCCGCGCTGAACCGCCATCGAATCGTTATTGTCGGCGCCGAAGATCTCAAGGCCGGCAAGGATGAGAGCGATGCTGTCCTGCAAAGGCTGCCTCTCGGTCTAGGAGCCGAAGGCGTTACGCGCCCGTCGCTCAACCGCAATAACGAAGGCGGGTGGCGATTGGCCGTCACACATCGCGCGGGTTCGCTGGAAGCCGCCGTGGCGGCCACGCGACGTCGCAACCTCGCGATCAGCTTCGGCATTCTGTTGCTGTTGGGGGGGAGCGTCGGCTTCATAGTGTTGTCCAGTCGCCGCGCACAGCGGCTTGCCACTCAACAGATGGAATTCGTCGCCGGAGTCTCGCACGAACTGCGCACGCCGCTGGCCGTGATCTGTTCGGCGGCGGAAAACCTGGCCGACGGCGTGATCGACAACCGCGATCAAATCAAACGCTACGGCGGATTGATCCGCGACGAAGGGCGCAGGTTGACTGGAATGGTCGAGCAGGTCCTGGAATTCGCCGGCGCGCAGTCAGGACTAAAGAATTACGAATTGCGAACCACCGACCTGACCCAGGTCATTGAAGACGCGATCACGGCCTGCCACATGCAACTGGCTGAAGGCGACTTCAAATTCGAAAGAAAGATCGCGCCCCATTTGCCGCTGATCAACGCCGACGCCGCCGCGTTAAGCCGTGCGATTCAAAACCTGCTCAGCAACGCGATGAAATACGGCGGCGACAGCCGCTGGATCGGGTTGAGCGCCGAACTGGTAAAAACGGCCAACGTCGAAGAGATTCAGATTGGAGTGTCGGATAGAGGGCTGGGCATCGCGCCGTCCGAGCAAGAGCGTGTCTTTGAGCCTTTCTATCGCGGCAAAGAGGCGCAGGCGGCGCAGATTCGCGGCAACGGATTGGGGCTGAGCCTGGTCAAACACATCGTCGCGGCCCACGGCGGTCGCGTGAGCGTCGAGAGCAAAGTCGGGCAGGGAAGCGAGTTCGTTTTGCGCCTGCCTGTTTTGACCCTTGCAGAAAGGCCGATTGAGACCGGCGCCGAATATGAGCAAACGCATTCTACTCGTTGAAGACGAACCGGGTCTCGTGCTGACGCTGACCGACAGGCTCACAAGCGAAGGCTACAATGTCGAATCGGCGCGCGACGGCGGGGCCGGATTTGAACGCGCGTCGAACGAGGCCTTCGACGCGATCATTCTGGACGTGATGTTGCCGCGCAAAAACGGGTTCGACCTCTGCCGCGACCTGCGCCAGCGCGGCGTAAACACGCCGATCCTGATGTTGACGGCGAGAGGCCAGTTGGTGGACAAGGTCGTCGGGTTGAAGCTCGGCGCCGATGATTACCTTACCAAGCCGTTCGAGATGGTCGAACTGCTCGCCCGCGTCGAAGCCTTGATGCGGCGCGCGCGCTCCCAGCCGTCGCCACATTCCGGTTCCTACCAGTTCGATTCTGTCAGAATTGATTTCCGCCGCGCCGAGGTGGAACGCGACGGCGCCAAGATCGAACTCTCGGCCAAGGAGTTTCAATTGCTTCGGTACTTCGTCGAACACCGCGAGGCGACGCTCTCGCGCGACGAGTTGTTGAATGAAGTCTGGGGATACGACGCGATGCCGACTACTCGCACTGTTGACGTTCACGTGGCATGGCTGAGGCAGAAGCTGGAACCCAACCCTCGGCGTCCGCAGTTCATCCTGACGGTTCACGGTATGGGGTATAAATTCGTCGGGTAGACCGCGAATTATGTGGTTTATGGCCGTCGCACGGCCCTGGAAAGAATTTTAGCCACGAATGAACACGAATATTCACGAAAAGAAGCGAGAAAATGGCAGCCAAACAATTTCTCAGTACGGAAATAATATTCGTGTTCATTCGTGTTCATTCGTGGCTAAAAACATTTCGCCCCTCCGGGAGGAGCGCTACAAAATCCGTTAGCATCAGTGTTTTTCATAGACCATTCGTCTGTCCCACTACCCGATCTTCGACCGAGATCAAGCAGCGAGAGTCAGCGCGCTCTCGAGCGAAGGCGGCCCATGAACGGAGTCGCCTTTAGGATTGAGCGAAGTGGCGAAGCCTGTTAAGTCTTCAGCCGACTTTATTGTCCCGTCTCGACAAGCCTCCTGAAAACGGTTGATCGTCTCTGTCGCGCTATCTTCGTCGGGGTGGGCGCTCAGGAAGACGGTATGTCCTTTGTCGAAACTGACACAGGTCCGGTAAAGACCAGTGCCGTATTGTTTGATTACGCAAGCCAGAATCGGATTACGCATAGATTTTCTCCTTTTTTCCTTGACTGAATTGATCGATGCTTCAAACCCGAACGGGCCCGAACGGATTTGAATCAGTGAACCTGTGTTCCGTCTGTGACGCGGAACTTTATTTGTCGATTGTCATTGCGGAATTTGACCGTGAGAATCCGGCTCCTCCATAAACGCTGGACGCTGGGGAGGCGTTTCAAAAAATTAGTTAGGGGGAGTGGGGAGTGGGGAGTGGGGAGTAGGGAGTGGGGAGTAGGGA
>DATEMG010000137.1:0-4492 GCA_035275805.1 Blastocatellia bacterium | reverse complement strand
TACCGCGAGCGGTAGCGAGTATCGCCCACGGTACTGATTCAAAAGATAAACCGCGCTTGCGCTTGGAACATCCGCGGTGGGTCGACGTTTGCGAACGCCGGGATCGCGTTAGTGGCCGCGCCGACGGGCGCCAACTGGCCGAACGTCGGGAGCGGCGTCCCCGTGTCGCCGAATGTCGTTATTCCGCGTCCGAGGTAGTTCCCGTGATTGAAGATGTTGAAGCCTTCCAACCTGAGCAGGATGGACGCGCGTTCTGACACCTTGAGGCGACTCTCGATGAAGAGCGCCACATCGGAGGTCGGGGCGCCGCGAAACGCCGACTTGCTGATGACAGTCCCGTTAATGACGGGGCGGTCGTTGTTCACGCCGTCACCATTGTTGTCAACGCCGGTGGCGCCGTTGAACGGGCGCGCGGACGCGAACTGTGTCAGCGCGCCGGCTGTGATGTTGTACGGCAACAGATAGCTGAACGTGATGACCGCGCGATGACGCTGATCGAGGAGGCTCGGTCCGCGTTCGAACTCGCCCTGTCTTTCGAAAACACTTTGGTCTGGTCCGACGCCGTTACCGTCCGGCTCGCTGTTGTTGGTCGCCTTGGATAGCGTGTAGCTGATCGCGGCGTACATCCTCCGATTGCCGCGATAGCTGACCTGGGTCTGCAATCCGTCGTAGTCGGCGACACCGAGGTTCATCAACACGTTGACCTGGCGCACTCCGCCAGGGACCGGCAGGATTGGACGGCTGTTGTTGGCCGTCGCCACTGTTCTGACCTGTCCAGGCTCCGTACGATCAAAGGGAGACGGCGCGTTCAAATCAACAGTGCGATCAATGCCGGTCAAATGTTGATGAACGTAGTCGCCCCCGACGAACAACCCTCTTATCACCTCGGTCTCCGCCCCTATGGACGCCACGTGGCTGCGAGGATTCATAAGCTCATCGGGGTAATTCGGCAGCCGGTCGAAGTTCAGTCCGTACCTCGCAAACTGAGACTGGTAGAAAGCGCGCCGGCCCGCCCTAATAGTGATGTCGCGCGCGGGCAATTGCGAGGCTGGCAGGGTCTTCGGATCGAACGACAGCGGGAGGCATGATCCCGTCAGGCAGGTCGGGAAGCCGAGTTGCCCTGGAGTCGCGGTGTAGGTTGTCAGTCCGTCCAACCCGTTCACCAGAAAGCCGGCGACCGCATTGGATCGAATCTGCGTGTAATACATGCCGTAGCCGCCGCGAATCGACAGGCGCGAATCGCCGCCCGGGCGCCAGCCGAAGCCGACGCGCGGCGCGAAGTTATTCTTCGCGTCAGTCAAGGTCTGCCGGTCGTACCGGAGCCCGACGTCAATGGTGAGGTCGCGGCGCAAGTGGACGCTGTCCTGCACAAAAGCGGTATAGAGCCACTGCGGTAGTTCATAGCTGCTGATCCCGAAATTGATCGGCTGCGTATAGTTTTGCACGTCGGCCAGTGTCAATTGATCGAAGGGCGCAGTCGTCGTGTTCTTAAACGTGAACGTGCCGAGGATCGCCGTGCCGGGTTCGCTGCCCGTTCCGCCCGAGGTGTGACGGATCACGCTTCCGCCGAACCGTAGGTAGTGCTTGCCGAGCGACCACGAGAGCGTGTCCGAGAACTGCGCCTGATGGCCGAAAATGTCGGCGGCGCGAGACTGTCCGATGGTGAACGGCACAGACCCGGCGCGAGTGTAGGTGGTTGAGAGAGTCTGGGCTTCCCAGAGAGTGACAGGGTCGCCATGCAGGTAGGCGAAGCGCGCCTCGTTGAGAATATCCGCGTTGATGACCGCCGTGTGATTAACCTGACCCGTCACAGACCTTCGAGTGTACCTGCGCGCGACGCTCGGCGCATTCGCGCCGCCCACGGCGTCCTGGGGATTGTCGTCGTAAAACCGATCTATATTTAAACGGCCCATCAACGTCTGCCTCGACGTGAGTTTGTGGTCCAGCCGTCCGTCGAAGAGAAACTGGCGGTAATGACCCGTGTAGTCGAGGCGCCCGTCCGCCGGCAAAAGAAAGGCCGGGAGCGCGTTGGAGAGGAACGTCGTTCGATCCTGCCGCGTGTAATCAGTCGTGGCGAAGAAGAAGGTCTTGTCCTTGACGATCGGCCCGCCGATCGAGCCGGAGACTTGTTGCAGGGCGTCGGGAATGTCCACCGGATTGATTGCGGCGAGCGTGGTTGGCGTGACGCAACTCGGCGCGGACGGCGGGCAGAAGTTCTTGGTCGAGAACTTCTCCGCCTGCCAGTCGCCGGGACGGATCATGAACAGTCCTTCGCCGTGCAGGCTGTTCGTGCCGGACTTGGTGACGATGTTCAACGCGGGGCCGGAGGTCCAGCCGAATTCTGAAGAAAACGCGTTCGAGAGCACGGTTATTTCCTGGATGGCGCCGAGCGGCACTGTGGCGATCGCCGTCTGGCGGCCCCATCCCTCATCGTTGTTGGCGCCGTCGAGCAAGACCGTAGTCTGGCGGCGTCCGCCCACGCCGGTGACGAAGTATGTCGCGTTGACGAAGAGGTCTCCTGTGCCCTTCGCCTGCCGGAACGCCGAATTGAGAAGAGGCAGCGTCGTTACCTTGCGGCCGAGGATCGGCGTCTCGTCAATTTGGTTCCCGTCGAGCCGGCGGCCGATCTGCGGATCCGCGCGCACGCCTTCGGCGGCGCCATAGACGACGACCTCCGCCTTCTCGGAGCCGACCAGGAGCCTCACGTTCAAGGTCGTGGTCTCGCCAGAGCGCAGGGTGATGTCCTTGAGCTCCTGGACGCCGAATCCCTCCCTGGACACGCTGACCGTATAGCTTCCCGTCAACGACAGCGCCTGAATGGTGGCGGTTCCATCGCTTCCCGAGGTGACCTCGCGCACGGCGCCTGTCGCGGTGTTCACCGCCAAAACTTTGGCGTCCTTCACGACAGCGCCGGCTTGATCGACCACGGCGACGATGATCGTCGCCGTGTTGGGAGACTGCGCGGCGATCGGAACCGCGATGAAGGCAATGAGCGCAATCAAAAGCAGAGGCAAGCGCAATTGATTATTGATTGTCATTTTTATCACCTCGTCGTTTTTGAAGTACCTCGTAGCATTATTTGGATCTCGTAGCATTATTTGGATAGTGACGATAATTTATGATTGATTTTACCCTCGGCGTCATTCGCGAATATTCGCGCCCATTCGTGGCCGAAGTTCTTTATTCCTAAATCTATAGCCTGGAAATATATTACTACCAGGCTTCGTAGTCGGCGTTCACGGTAACGGTATCGGCTGCTATAATCCGCGCGTGGCGCAAGGCCATCCCCCATCGGCGTTCAATCAATCCAGCTCGTTGAACAATTCTCAACTAACTAGAGGCTGTTATTAACTTTCCACCTTTAGAGCGTTTTCCGCTTGAAGGAGTGGCTTTATGAACTCCGCATCTCAGGTTTCCGTGAAATATTTTTCCGATTTTTACATGAGTTAGTAGCGGGGGGGCCCGCTTGAAGTTGATAACAGACTCTAATCACTCAATAAGGAGTTGCGATGAAGAAGATTACCCGTATCGCTCTTCAGTTCACTCTCGTTGCGATTTGTTGCGCTGTCGCTCTTGCGCAGCCGGAGACTCGCCAGAACATCACTACCGAGAAGAAGTCCGAATCGAATCCCGTAGAGGCCGCGCCTACGCCCTTCCCGTATCATCCGATCGGGTCCTGGGTCGGCAAACGATTCATCTTTCTCCCCAAACCGAAAGGCTCGGAATCAGGAACCTACGAGGATTTCAGTCGCCTGGTCACACATCAGAAATACGCGGGCCGCGTCGCGCGCGTGGTCTCGGCCAACGATTCCGGCGCGAGCGCTTTTATAGAGTTCCAGATGGAGGATGACGGCGAAAGGCTGCGCGTCTTCACCGTGGCCAACAAGGAATCGGTCAGAGGAATGGCGCTTATGGACGACATCGAGAACGCCCGCAAACAATGGGCCGGCAAAACGGTTTGGGGAAAAATGCTGATGATTTCGAGTTACGACGAGCAGAGCGGCGCCATCGCTATGACGACGGTAAAAAAATTCGGGCCTCTCAAAGTGGTCGATGTCGTTCCTGGCTGGGATGAAGAAAAACCCGCTCGCTTCAAACTCGAAACGCCCGACGGCAAACAGGGCTTCGTCGATTTGAATCTGAGCGGAACGAACGTCCAGAAAGAGGTCAGATTTCTGAGCCGGTTTGAAGATCATCTTATGGCCGAAAACCCAAGGCTAAAATATAAATGGAAAGCGGACGTGTGGTCGACGATCGAGAAGGGACAAATCTACCCGGGAATGACCGAGGAGCAGGTGAAGATGAGTTGGGGCGAGCCCGAAAAGATCACTCGCACGGCAGCCGGCGAGGTTTGGACCTATACGAGCGGAGCGTTGGTCTTCAAGAAGGGGATTCTGAGCGGATCACAGTAGGGCAGAGGGGAATGGGGAGTGGGGAGTAGGGAGTGGGGGGACGCGAGCTTTTTTCTTTTCCCCACTCCCCACTCCCCACT
>DATEMG010000136.1:0-5992 GCA_035275805.1 Blastocatellia bacterium | reverse complement strand
TCCCTACTCCCGATATTTTCATAAACGCCCCTTCAAGTAAGCGGCGTAGAGCCGGCAGCGCGGGCGCGCGTCGTTCGCCGAATCGCCCGCGATCAGGCCGGCGCTCCGCAAACGATAGAAGCTTTCCGCCGTCGGACACGCTCCGCCGTCGATGACGGCCATCATCGCCTGGCGCATCGTCTGATCCTGCGCGAGCGCCGTCAGCATCCGGCGCAGGTTGTCGCCGAAGGGGCCATCGTCGCTGGCGGCGACGGCCTCCAATTCGTCGAGAGCGAGACGTCGCTGCGCCATCTCGTACAGGCCGCGCTGCGCAAGATATGGGTTGCCGCCGATGAGTCCGAAATACCGTCTGACCTCGCCGTCCGTGCGAAGCGGCGAGCCGTATCGCAAGTTGAGGTCTGCCGTTTGCTCCGGCGTGAAGTCTTCGAGCGTCAGCCGCGTGCCGACGTTGAACGGAGATTGATTGAGGTCTGTGATGAACAGGTGGGCCTCCGTCGCGTAGGCCATGACAAGCGTGAGTCGGCGCCACGGCCCTTCCGGGTCGAGCGAACGCGCGTTGTGCCAGGAGCGGAAAAGCCCGAATACCTCGCTTGCGAACGGGCGCGAGAAGAGGCGATCCACCTCGTCCACCCCCCAGACGATCGGCGCCTGCGACGCCCCGAGCGCGTGGCGCTGCAGGTAAACCTCGAAATTGAAATTCGGGCTGTGGAGCGGGTCCCACACGTCGCGCGGGCAGCCGCCCAGGTCGAGCCGGTAAGCTATCAACTCGGCGAGCGCCAGGAAGAGCGTCTCGACCGAGGCGAGGTCGGATTCGTTGAGCATCTGAAGATCGGTCAGGACGATCCGTGAGCCGGTAGAGCGCGCCTGCTGCAGGCCGCGGGCCAGGAGCGAGGTCTTACCCACCTGTCGCGCTCCTTTAATGAGCACGATGCTGTCGCGCCGCGCAATGGCCGCTCGAAAATGCTCGTCGGCAGGCCGCGTTATGTAGAACTGCGAATCCAATGGCATCGCCCCCCCAACAGGCTCAAGCTCCGCTCCATAGGCCGCCGGGGCGCTTGAGGTCGCGTCCCCTGCCTGCTTCCGCCGCACCTCGGCGATGAAGCGGTAGCCATGCTTAGGAACCGTCTCGATAAATTGCTGCGGCTCGGCGCCTTCGCCGAGCGCCTTGCGGATCAGTGAAATGGTGTAAGAGAGATTGGCCTCTTCGACGAAGGTGTCGGGCCAGACCAGCTTCATCAACTCGTTTTTTTCGAGCAGCCGCCCCTGACGCTCGACGAGCGCCAGAAGCAGATCGAACGCCTTGGGCGAAAGCGGCACTGCCTCGCTGTCTCGCGATAACAGACGCTCGGCGGCGTCCAAACGGAAAGGGCCAAACTCATATTGATATGCGGGCTGGCGGACCATACAAACCTCCGACAACGCTCTAAAGAACCCTCCGAAGAATTTCCCTGAAGAATTTCATGGAATTTCTTTCGGGTTTCCAAAGGACTCCGTGCGCCGCTGAGAGTATGGTACGCAGCAGAGTGAGCATACAGACAAACACATTGGATGACGCCTCATTCTAGAATATGGAAGCGCGAGGAGCAATTCTCCCCCACCTTCGCGCTTCAGCGTGTTGAGTATCTCAGCCATTACAGCCATAGCAGGGAACGGGGAAGGTTGGAGTCAACCTTCCCCAATTTTCTGAACTCTCCTGATGAACAACCCTGGATTCGCATTCGGACGCCGGGAACAGGCTGACCTAAATTTGCGATTTGTTGTTCGAATTAAAACTGAATGCTATCTATTACTTGAAATATGCGGGCTGACGTACCACACAGACATCCGATAACCCCTTAAAGAGCTCTTCAAAGAATTTCCATGGAAATTCTTTCGGATTTCCAAAGGACTTCGCGCGCCGCTAAGAGTATTTTACGCAACAGAATGAGCGTACAGACGAAGACATTGGAAGCCGGCTCATTCTTTTAGACAGGTGGCGCGAGGAACGATTCTCCCCACCCTAGCGCCTCAGCAAATGGGTAGGTATCCAAGTGGGTATCTCTCAGCCATAAGAGCGAAAGGGGAAGGTTAACGGTAACCTTCCCCTTATTTCTTGTTTCGGCCACCAGCAACCATCAAACGGAAAAATGCAGGACAGGAAAATGAGCCTCTATTTTTCTGTCCTGCATTTTTCTGTTTGATGGTCAAAACGATGACCAAAGCCGTTCCGGCAATGACAAATGGCAGACCTAAAATGTCATATGGAAAATGAAGTATTCATTCGTGGCCGGTATTCTCGCCGTAAATCCCAGCCATGCGATACGACTCGTCCAGCAATTCGACGACGTGCGCGACGCGGCAATCGGCGTTGAACATTCGCGCTCCGGCGCCCAACTGCATGTGGCACCCGGGGTTAGCCGTGACCAGAACCTCGGCCTCAGTGGCCTGCGCTTTGCCGATCTTGTCGGCGAGCAGGCTCTCAGACATTTCGGGTTCGCTCAGGTTGTAGATGCCCGCGCCGCCGCAGCAATCCTGCATTCCTTCCATCTCTCTGTATTCGAGGCCGGGAATCGAGGTCAGGAGCCTCTGGGGCGCGGCCGTCACGCGCTGCGCGTGATAGAGATGGCAGGGCGCGTCGTAAGTGACGCGGCGGTTGATTTCGGCCCCCCGGCGAATGTCGCCCGAGGCCAGGAACTCGGTCACGTCGCGGACGCCGGCGCTGAAGCGTTCGGCGCGGTCGGCGTATCTCGGATCGTCTTTCAACAAATCGCCGTATTCTTTAAGCAAAGCGCCGCAGCCGGCGGCGTTGATGATGATCGTGGCGGACCCGTTCGTCGCCAGAAAGCGCTCGAAGGCGTCGATGTTCCGCCGGGCTAACTCGCGGGCGGTTTCCATGTCGCCCGCATGGGCGTGTAGCGCGCCACAGCAGACCTGCGCTCCAACTTCATCCAACTCACATCCGTTGGCCGCCAACACGCGCTTCGTGGCGTCATTGACATGCTTGAACAACCCTTCCATCACGCAGCCGGTGAAGACCGAGACGGGGCAGTGAGCGACTGGGCGATTTGAGATCTCTTTATCGCCTTGTCGCCCCGTCGCCTTGTCGCCCAGTCGCCCAGTCGCCGCATCGGGGGCGGTCGTCATCAACAGCGAGAGCGCGAAATCGAGCTTCGGCGCGATTCGGCGCGCAAAGCCTTTTCTGTACGCGAATCGGATAAGCCGGGCGCCGCGCAAGAGGCGCGATATCGCAAAGACCGCCTTCAAACGCTTCGGGAAAGGGAAGACGTGGCGCAGCGCGAGCTTGAGCAGGGTCTTTTGAAGCGTCGAGCCGCGACCGGTCTTTTGTTCCAGAATTGTCTCTCGCGCCGATTCGAGCAGCGACCCGTAGCGGACTCCCGCCGGGCAGGCCGTTTCGCAGGCGCGACAGCCCAGGCAGAGATCGATGTGGCGTTCGAAACTAGCTGAATCGGCGCTGAGCCGGCCTTCGGCGACTGCGCGCATCAGGAAGATTCGCCCGCGCGGGCTGTCGTTTTCATTGCCGAGTTGCTGGTACGTCGGGCAGGCGGGCAGGCAGAGGCCGCAATGAATGCAGCCCAACAGTTTCTCCGTTTCGGCGCTAAGGGAGATTTGGAGCGAAGCTATAGGATTATTCATCGGTTCGGAACTCATAGCGTTGTGTTTTGCGCGCGGGCTCATCGCCGAAAGTCGACGGCGACGGGGGAGGGAGGTTTTGCTTTTGGGGCCCGTCGCGCCAACCGAATATTGCGCGTAGAACGAACACCCATACGATGATGTTCGTCAACCCGGTAAATAGCCTGCTGGCGGTGAATAAAATCGGACTGATTTCACCATAATCATTCACCCATCCGTAATAAATCGCTATTGGCGGAAGCGACAGGGTCAGAAAAACGCTGACGATCATAATGGCGAAAGCGAGTAGCGCGAATAGCGATACTCGTGGGTGGCGCCGCCAGCGCGACAAGGCCAGCACGACACCGATTATCCAAATGATGAGCGTCGAGAATGGTACGATGAAGGAAAGGGTCCTTAACACTTCCATACTCCAAGCCTCCAATTTGTGAATGCGCCGATCGACATGTCAAATGCCCGCCACGAATCTGCCGGGGTTAAGTAACGCCTCCGGATCGAATTTCTCTTTCAGCGCGCGCATCAACCCGCGGCCCGGGCCGACCTCGCCCCAAACGTCGATCTGACTTTTGACCTCGTCGGGCGCGCGCAGAATTAACATCTGCCCTCCGCGCGCCTGAGCCAGACGTCTTATTTCGGTGAGCTTATTCAGACGTTCTTCAGTCTTAAGTCCGTCGAGCCATTGGTCGTCGCCGCGCAATCGAACGACGCCGTTCGCCGCATGCGCGCGTAGGCGGGTTTGCGGCGTCGCGCGATTTATGTCGGCGATAAAAGCGATCAAATCGGCCGGCAGCGCGCTCAGCTTCAGAATGAATTCGGCGCGCGGCGATGTCTCGCTCTCCTGATATGCGCGCCAGAATTCGTCGGCGTCGGAATGCCCGAGCGTCGCATTTCTAAGCCCCGATCCGAGCCGCGCCGCCTCTTCGACCTGCCAATCTATAGTTTCGGCCTCGTTCAAGAATCTCAGCGCGAGGGAGAAATGGTCCGCGTCGAGCGGCGCAGTAGCCTCGTCGTAAGGCGAGATCAACTCCATGGCCGCCGGCTGAACGTCGGAATCGGTAATACGCGCAACCAGCGAGCAGAGCGACTCCGCGTCGCGCGAATAGAAGACGACCGTTTTCTCACAAGACGGGAGCGCGCGGAGCTTGAAACTCGCCTCGGCGATCACGGCCAGCGTGCCGAAACTCCCAACATAAAGTTTGCAGAGGTCGTAGCCGGCCACATTCTTGACCACCTTGCCGCCAGCGCGAGTGATACGGCCGTCGGCATGAACCACGGCGGCGCCGATCAGCCAGTCGCGCGGCGTCCCGTAAGCGCAGCGCAATGGGCCGGCGCTGGCCGTCGCGATGACGCCGCCGACGGTGGACCGCTCGTCGCCGAAAGGATCGAGCGGGATGAACTGGCGGTTTTCGGTTGCCGTCCGGTTGAACGCCGCGAGCGGCGCTCCGGCCTGGAGAGTCGCGGTCAGATCGGCGGGTTCATACTCGAGCGCGCGGTCCATCTTCGCGGTCGAAACAATTAAATCAAACGGCGTCGGCCGGGCGCCCATCTCGAGCCATGTCCCCGCGCCCGCCGGGATCACGCGCCAGCGCTCGCCGCTCGCGAGTCGCATCATCTCGCTCAACTCTTCGAGGTCGCGCGGAAAGGCCACGGCGCGCTCGCGCTCGTCTCCAACGCGGAAAAGGTCGCCGGCCGCCGATTCCGCCCGATCTTCGCCGAACATTTCGCGCAGGCGATAGATGATTTTGTCCAGAGAGACTTCGCGCGCGCGCGCGGTCTCGAATTGATGATTTTCCATAAACGATTTTTGCGCTTCGAGGGCCGGGGACTCAGGCGCCTCCCTGATTCAGGCGCAAGCCTCAAATTATGTCACGCCCGCGCGGTTTCGGCGAGAGAGTGTCCAGTGTGCCCCGCCATCCGGCCAAAGCCTCGCGCAGCGCGTCAATCGCCAGGACGGAACAATGTTCTTTGTTGCGGGGCAGGCTTTCCAGAGCGCGAGTTATGTCTCGTGGCGCGAGATTCCGAGCTTCATCAACGGCCAGCCCGGTGATCATCTCGGTCAACGCAGAGCCTGCGGCGACGCTCGGCGGACAGCCCTGAACCTCGAAACTCGCTTCGGCGATTTTGCCGTCGGTCACTTTGATATAAAGGCGCAGCAGATCTCCGCAGACCGGATTGGTCGCCTCGCCGCGCGCCGTCGCGGCGCTCATTTCGCCGACGTTGCGGGGATTTTCTAGATGTTCGAGAACCTTTGCGCTGTACATAGTTATCGGGAAAGTGGGACAGACTTATGGTTTTTGAGAAATAAATGCGCCTGTTGTGGCGCGAGTTGTTTACTCGCGCCGTCCTTGGCCGAAGCGGCGCG
>DATEMG010000135.1:0-3959 GCA_035275805.1 Blastocatellia bacterium | reverse complement strand
GTCCGGGAATTCGGCGGCCGCGTCGGCGCTCATCAGCCTGTCGCTGCTCACGGGAGAGGATCGTTACCGCGGGATGGCCGAAACGATTCTCATGTTAATGAAGCCGGCGATGATGCGCGCGCCGAGCGCGTTCGGGCGCATGCTTTCGGCGCTTGATCTGTTTCTGGCCTCGCCGTATGAGATCGCCATCATCGGCGCCCCCGAAGCCCCGGAGACACGCGCGATGGTCGATCTGGTTTTCAAGAGCTACTTGCCTAACAAGGTGGTCGCCTTCGCGCCGGAGGCTGATTCAAAGGCCTCACAAACCGTCAAGCTGCTAGAAGGGAGGGACAGGGTCGACGGCAAGACGACGGCCTATGTCTGCCGAAATTTTTACTGCGAAGCGCCACAGACTCACGTCGAGGGCCTGGCCAAAGCGTTGAACGCGGGGGGCGCGGGCAAGTAGCGTCAAAACCATGATCGCCAAAGGATCGCCAAAGACAAAAATTGACAGCCCGGATCGGTTTAAATAAGATGTCTTCTGGTTTTTAAGTGGTTTCACCTTATTTAGATCGGGGTGTTAAATCTGAACAACATGGCAAGTTTGGGCCAGCAACTGAAACAGTCGCGTGAAGAAAAAGGTATCTCGCTCCAAGAAATCGCCGAATCCACCCACATCAGCATTCGTTTTCTTCAAGCGATAGAAAACGACGCTTACGATGTTCTCCCCGGCGGTGTTTTCAACCGCGCATTTGTCCGCAAATTCGCCAGAAAAGTCGGCTTCGACGAGGAGCAGGCGGTCAATCTTTATCAAGAGCAGTGGCAGGAACAAGGCGGCGAGCCGGAGCGCGGTTACCAACTTGGCATAGATGATCCTGAATTCAGACAGTCGTCGGGTAACGGTGTGCTCCTCACGTTCGTGGCGCTGATAGTTTTAGGGTCACTGGCCTACGCCGCTTATCAATACTTCACCCCCGCTGTTTCTGATGCAGGCGGGGGCGCTATGGCCGGGTTAAATACGCCGACTCCGGCCCCGTCCGTCGTGACGCCCACGCCGGGGGCTACAGCGTCGCCGTCTTCCAGTCCGTCAGGAAGCCCAACGCCTAGCCCATCGCCGGGGTCGCCGGCAGGCGCAATGCGCGTACAACTCACCGCTGCGATTGAAGAGGTGTGGCTCAAGATCAAGTCTGATAGCAAAGAGGCCGAGCAGATGTTATTGCCACGGGGCGAGTCGCGCGAATTCGACGTGAGCGAAGAGATTATTTTATCTATAGGCAGGGTTCAGTCCTTGAAGATCGCCATCGACGGGCGCAATATGGATTTCGTCAAACTTCTGCCTAATCCAAAAGCTACTAGGGCGAGTAATTTCGCTCTCAATTACGGTGACTACCAAAAAGGTAACTATCAACAATATCTCAATTAGCCCTTCATCGCTTCTTTATGATTATGAGAGGGTGGGCGTGCGGCGATGGCTCGCCAGATTGCGCGCTCACAAGCGCAGCAAGATACGGCCCGCGCGAGATGAGTCTCGCGCGGTTTTTGTTTTTGGGTGAAATCTTATGTTGACTGAAAACCTGATGGAAGCTTTGACGTTCGACGACGTCCTGCTAATGCCGGCCTATTCCGAAATCCTGCCGGCGGAGACGGATACGACGACGCGCCTGACGCGCAACATCAACATCAACATTCCGGTCGTCAGCGCGGCGATGGACACCGTGACAGAGGCGCCGATGGCGATCGCCATCGCGCAGCAGGGCGGGATCGGCGTGATCCACAAGAATCTGTCCATCGATGCGCAGCGCGACGAGGTGGACAAGGTCAAGCGGTCCGAATCGGGGATGATCGTCGACCCGGTGACGATGACCCCGGACCGTAAAATCCGCGAGGCCCTGGCCGTCATGGAGCGGTACAAGATTTCGGGCGTGCCGGTCATCGCCGAACAGGGGAGGCTCGTCGGCATCCTGACCAACCGCGACCTGCGCTTCGAGACGCGGCTAGACCTGCCGATCTCGGAAGTGATGACCAGGGAAAACCTGATCACCGTCCCGGTCGGCACCACGCTGCGCGAGGCCGAAGGCATCCTGCAAAAATACCGCGTGGAGAAGCTGCTGGTCGTCGACGAGAACTACCACCTCAAGGGCCTGATCACGGTCAAAGACATTCAAAAGGCGATCAAATATCCGAACGCCGCGAAAGACAGCCTGGGCCGCCTGCGCTGCGCCGCGGCCGTCGGCGCGACGGGCGATTTTCTGGAGCGCGCGGCGGAGTTGGTCAAAGTCCGCGTAGACATCCTGGCCATCGACACGGCGCACGGCCACAGCTCGCGCGTGGTCGAGGCCGTCAAGCGCGTCAAACAGCGTTTCCCCGAGATAGAGTTGATCGCCGGCAACATCGGCACGGCCGACGGCGCGAAAGCGCTGATTCAAGCTGGCGCGGATGCGGTTAAATGCGGCATAGGCCCCGGGAGTATTTGCACAACTCGCGTAGTCACTGGCGCGGGCGTGCCGCAGATCACGGCCATCACGGAATGCGCCAGCGGCGCGGCTGGTTCGGGCGTCCCTGTGATCGCAGACGGCGGCGTCAAGTATTCCGGCGACATCACCAAGGCCATCGCGGCCGGCGCCGACTCCGTGATGATCGGCTCGCTGCTCGCGGGCGTCGACGAATCGCCCGGCGAGATCATTCTGTATCAGGGCCGCAACTTCAAATCGTATCGCGGAATGGGCAGCCTCGCCGCGATGAAGCAGGGCAGCAAGGACCGCTACGCCCAGGAGGGCGAGGACGCCGAGAGCAAACTGGTGCCCGAAGGCATCGAAGGCCGCGTGACTTACAAAGGCTCGCTCGCGGCGCTCGTCTCGCAACTCGTAGGCGGGTTGCGCGCGGGAATGGGGTACACCGGCTGCCGCACGATCGACGAATTGCAGCGCGGCGCGCGCTTTATGAAGATCACCGCCGCCAGCCTGAAAGAATCACACGTCCATGACGTGATCATCACGAAAGAAGCGCCGAATTACAGAGTCGAGTGATCGTTGTTTTGACCTCATAGCGCGTCTAGGCTAGATTTGCCACGAGTGGGATATTGGAAAACCACTACGGCAGGACGTCATCTATATGCCAGGCACACCAATATCTGGATGAAGCGGTACGGTACCGGGAGAGGTAGCGACCGGGCGCCAACGGGCGAGTGTCCCACAAGATCGCCCGGTCGCTACCCTCCCGATACCGTACCGGCGCGCCCTTCCGTACACTCAACACCTTGGTGTGCTGCTTATAAATCAGTTCAATCGTCCAAATTATGACAAATAGATCGGAAACTGCGCCGCGCCTTACCTCTATCCAATGGCTCATTTGCATCATCGCCGTCATCGGCTTCGCATTCGACACTTATGAGTTGTTGATGTTGCCGCTGATCCTTCGCGACGCGATTACGAAGCTCGGCGGATACGCGTTCGGCACCCCCGAATACAATTACTGGCGCGATCTCTTCTTTTATGCCCCGGCGGTTGCGGGCGGAATATTCGGGCTGCTGGGCGGTTATTTGACCGACCGCCTGGGGCGGCGGCGCGTGTTGACGTGGTCCATTCTGGTTTACGCGTTCTCGGCGGCAGCGGCAGGGTTCGCGACGTCGCTGCCCGCGCTGTTGGTCTTCCGCTGCACGACTTTCATCGGCGTGTGCGTTGAATTCGTGGCGGCCGTGGCGTGGCTGGCGGAATTATTCTCCGAACCGAAGCGGCGCGAGGCGGTGCTGGGTTACACACAGGCTTTCTCCAGCCTGGGCGGAGTGATGGTCAGCGGAATGGCCGCTCTGATCGCGAAGTCCTCGGCGTCGTTGCCCGCGATCTACGGCGCGCATGATAACTGGCGGTATCTGCTGATCTCGGGGTTGATACCAGCGATCCCGCTGATCATCATTCGGCCTTTCCTACCCGAATCGCCAGTCTGGCTGGAGAAGCGAGCCGCCGGGACCTTAAAGCGGCCTA
>DATEMG010000134.1:0-7637 GCA_035275805.1 Blastocatellia bacterium | reverse complement strand
GAAAACCGATCTAGCTTTTCGCACGCCAATGATCGAGCAGAGGCCCGGTCTTGCCGAAGACGGGATCGGTCGCGGGGAGCGCCAGGCGCGCGATGTTCTCATCCACACGCGGGCGTTCGCCGGGCTTGCCGTAATTCATATCCACGTTCTGTCGCGGAGGGTAGGCCCCGACGACGTGGAAATCCTCGCTCGATCCGAGGTTCTTGTGACCGACCCCGGCAGGGATGATGATCACGTCGCCCGCGCCGATGGTTTCGATGACGCCCGACTCGCCGCCCAATTGCACCCTGGCCGAACCACCGAAAACCAGCAACGCCTCGTGCGCCGTGCTGTGATAGTGGTGATAATTGAAGACGCCGTTGCGCCAATCGTCGCCCCAGTCGTTCACATGAATCAATGCCTCAATCGCCGAAGCCGGGTCGTCTTTGGGCAAATCCAGCGCGCCTTGATAGATCAAAACGGGCAGACGGCTGTTGGGAATCGTCCCGGCGTCTTTGAGCAGCCGCGTGACGACGCGCGGCTTATTGATTGGCGCCGGCGACCCCGTTCGTTGATTGTTCCGGGCTTGAGCCCCAATGACGGCCGCGCCGCCGAGCGCTACAGTTGTGAGAAAAACTCTTCGATCAATTCCCATAGCATGCCTGCCTGTGAAGTGATATGTCCTACGTCATTGGCCATCTCCTTGTGATGTTTTGAGCGGCCCCGAGTGATTTTGACTGACGCGCAATAATCAAAGATATGGTCAATTACAACCCCGAAACATCTGTGACAACTTTTTACATTTCAGCGATAGGCGGCTCGGCGCTATACCGATGCGGGCGGCGCCAAGCTCGAACTCATTGCTTCCGCATTTTGACGTCCTGAGCGCAACGCAACACGCCCTGTTGATCGCGCGTCAGCGTGCGAATCGAGAACGCGCTTTCTTCATTGGCGGCGTCAGCGCGCATGCGCTCGTCGATGTTCGGATCGCCTTCGAAAACGATTTCGAAGACGCGTTCTCGGTGGCCGGGCGCGTTGACCACGTAATGAATGTGCGCCGCGATGCGATTGTTAGGATACGGGGCCGGCTTGATCGTGCTGAATTCGTATCGTCCCTGCGCGTCCGTGCGCATGTATCCGCGCAAACGCGGGTTGCGGTTGTCGTTGGTCTCCGGCGTGTATAGCCCCTTGGCGTCTGTGTGATAGACGTAGACGGATGCGCCGGCCAACGGCGTTTTTCCGTCAGGGCTGAAGACCTGGCCCGTCACAATCAGCCGCTCGCCCGGCTCCTCTTTCGCCGCAACGGCGACCTTCGACGGCGCGTCCTTTTCCGCGACTTGCGGGGCTTGCGCGCAGACCGTGAGCGAAAGCAGACAAATCATCAGCAGAACATTCAGTTTCATATTTACCTCCGATTGGTTTTGTTGCGTCGAATCAGTACCGCGAGCGGTAGCGAGCGTGGTTCCGCGCTCTGTGGCGCGAGTTGTTTACTCGCGCATGTTTCCTGAGCAGACCAAGCCATAAACAGGGCGATTAAACAAATCGCCCCACAACGTACACCGATTCGCTAACCGCTCTAAATGCAATTGCCCAGATCTTTTACAGCTTCGGCAGACGCCCGAGCAGTTCCTGAAAGCGCGGCTCCGCGCGCAGCGGCGCCAAATCTTCGTCGGTTTCGTACGCGCCGCGGTCTGTGAAGCCTTCGGCGACCGCGCCGGACAAGGCTTCGAACGCCTTGTCATTCTGCCCGAGCCGCGTGTAGCCGCAAGCGAGGTTGAAGTAAGCGACGCCGCGCGTATTCGCGCCCGGCGGGATGCCTGCCTCGAACGCTTTGAGATAAGTTTTTACGGCTTCTTCATTGCGCCCGGCGTGTAGTTGCGCGGAGGCGAGTTGCCCGTAAAGGAAGCTGTTGCGCATGCCCCCTTCAATCGCGCGCGTCAGCAGGGGGATCGCCTGCTCGTACTGCCGTTGACCGAATTTGATCTGTCCAAGGCCGGAAAAAACGCCGGGGTCGTTCGAGCCTAGCGACAGCGCTTTTTCATAAGCGGCGGCGCCTTCATCAAAGCGGCGGAGTTGCAGGAGCGCCCGGCCGTATTGAATTCGCGCCGTGGCGTCGTTCGGATTCTCTTTGATCCAGTCGGCCAGCAGTTCAGCCGTTCGCTGCGAGTCATTGCCATACGTCGCGGCGACGATGGCGCGCGCGGCGGAAGGCTTCCACGGCGGTTGCGGCACAGGCTCCAGGTTCGATTTCCAAAACGCGAGGCTCTGTTGAATGATCCGCCGCGCGTCGTCGTTGTCTGAAAAGGCGTCAAAGCCGTGCGGCAGATTGCTGGCGAAGAGCAGCGACCACGGCGCTTTGGCTTCGACCACGCGACGCCACAACGCGCCGAGCGGCTCGCCCATCCCCGGCGCGTCGCCTTGCGCGACTATGAACAGCACCGGCAAATTCGCCCGCATTTTCCCCGCCGGGACGCTGCCGTAATAGAGCGCCGCGGCGCGAATCCCCGGCGCGGCGTTCTCTCCGATCAAATACTCGTACGTCCCACGCACGTTCGCCGAGGCGGCGTACAAGCCGAGCCGCGCGTCGTCCACGCCGTATTGCGCGCCCTGTTTGGTCAGAAAGGCGAAGACGCCGCGCAGCGATTCTTGAATGCGCGCGCCGTCAGCGTCCATCGAAACTCCGATCATTCCGTGCGCCGCCACCAGTCGCGGCCAGGATTGATAGATCGCCCAACTTTTGACTTTGTTATCTCCCCGGTCGCCAACGGCGTTGACGAAAACGACGGTGGGACGTTTCTCGCCCGCTTTCAAATCAGGCGGCGAATAAATATCGATCGCCAACTCGCCCAGGTACGGAACCTCATTGCGTAATTTGACGCGCTTAGTCGCGGGCGTGTCGTAAACGACGCCCCAACTCGTCGCATCGAGCGGCGAACGTTGACGCGGCGTGGTGTTTTGCGCCATCGCGTTCATAGGGATGAGCAATAAGCTGAAGGCGCCCCAGAAGATCGCGGTTCTACGAGATGACATACATTTCCTCCGGAATTTTAGATTGCAATTCGATGCGCGCGTTACTATTGGCGCCAGAGTTCAGGGCAGGTAAAGCCAGGCGCCTGCGCTCGGCAGCCCTTCCCCGCCATAACCGCCGGCGATGAGCGCCGTCCCGTCCCCGAGCAGAGTCGTTGTCGAATAACGCAGCGCAGTGGTCACGCGATCCGGCAGCAGGCTGAAAACGCCTGTCGCCGGGTCGTAGATTTCCAGCCTGGTCCCACCGCCTGCAATCAACACTCGACCGTCAACGAGCAGCGCGGCGGCCTCGCGGATTTTGTAACGAGCCACGCTCATGGCGCCGGTAGGCGAAAATTTGCCCGTCGCCGGGTCGTACAGCTCGGCGCTGTTGTAAAAGCCGCGCAACCTCGAATCCGCGCCGCCGATCACCAGAACTTTGCCGTCCCGCAAGCGCACGGCGGCATGTTTGTGGCGAGGCGCGGCCAGATTACCCGTCGCGATAAAGCGATTTGTCGCGGGGTCGAAAAGCTCCGCCGAATCGGTCACAGCCTCGTTGATCGAACGGCCGGTCGAACCGGCGCCTAGCAACACTTGCCCGTTCGCAAGCAGTGTCGCCGTGTGGTCGGCGCGCGATGTGGCCATTTCGCCCACGGGAGAAAAGGCGCCGGTCGACGGGTCGTAAATTTCGGCCAGTTTTTGCCGCGGCCATTCAGGACTGAGGCCGCCTGTGATGAGGACTTTGCCGTTGTTGAGCAGCGTGGCGCGATGCGCTTCGCGGGCGATCCGCATGCCTCCGGTGGGCATGAAGCGTCGCGTCGCCGGATCGTAAATCTCCGCGCTGGCCAGGGGGTTGTGGCGTCCGTCCATGCCGCCTGTGATGAGAACCTTGCCGTTGGTCAACAGCGTCGCTTCGTGCGCGCGGCGCGGCGTCGTCATTGATCCTGTTTCGGAAAAGCCGCCGGCGCCTGGATCGAACAATTCCGCGTTGGCCAACACGGCGTTGCGATCGCCGCCGCCCGCGAGCAGGACTTTGCCGTCCGGCAGCAAGGTCGCGGTATGCGACTCCCGCACGGCGAGCATCGGGCCGACGGGCTTCAACGTTCCCGCAGCGACAGGAATCTTGCGCGGATCAACGCCGGCGCCGGCGAACTCGACGGCCTCTTTCCATCGCGCCAGCGTCGCCGGATCGAGCCGCAACGTGTCCGCTTTGCTGAATGTGTTAGCCGCGGGAACTAGCGTGACCAGACGCTCATAAGCCCGTTCGCGTTCATTGCCTTCGACTCGCGGCAGCAGATGCCAGAGCGTCAACGCGTCGCGCGCGCGGGCTTCGGCAAGCACGGTTGCAAACGCGTCCCTTTTGTCGGCGCCAAAATCGAAACGCGCCAGCGCCTGCCGAAACTTTTCCGAAGCGTCTTCAAAATAAGGGCAGCCGAGCCGCCCGTCCGGCGCCGCTCTGGCCGCTGCGCCCGCCGGAACGAATGATTCATGCTCGCCGCATTCCAACAACACCCAGCCTGAAGTCACGCGCAACAAACTGCCGTCCGTTTCGTTCACTTCGAGCGTGTAAGCGCAGCCGAGATCGATCGCTACGGCGGACGGCGTTTCGACACTAAAGAGGCGCGGCGGCGCGACGATACTGGCGTAAAGACGCCCGCGCGCTAGCGCGAGCCGGTGTTCGTTCTCGCCGGTCTTGATTAATCGCACACGCGAGCGCGGATCAACTTCGATCTGCCCGAGCAGGCCGACTTGGATCAGCGCGCGCGAGCGCGCGTCCGTTTCCAACCATTCTCCCGTGCGCAGGCGCGCGGTCCTGTCGACGGAATTGGCTCCGATCATCGGCCGGCCAGACAGTCGCGCGACCTCCCACGAATCGCCCGCCGCTCGGTTGAAATACCACGCCGCGACGGCCGCAATCGCCAACACGGCGGCGGCCGGCGCAAGGACGAAAATAATCTTTCTCGGTCGACCGACCCGTTGCGGCTCGCCCTCCGGGCTAGGCCAATGCGGCGCCATTGCCGCTTCGACTCCAGGCGTCGGCAAATCGGCGATCAGGCGCGCGGCGAAGCGCAAGTCTTCGCATTGCGCTCGACATGCGGCGCAACCTGCCAGATGTCTTTCCAAACGCGCGGCCATAGTTTGATCAAGCTCGCCGTCAAGGTATGGCGAGAGGCGTCGTTGATACCTCCAACAACCGGCCCGCAAGAGTTGTTTAACGAAATCGAGCAATATTATTCCTATCGCATACGGTTCGGTCACGATATCGGGGATCACATACGGTTCGGTCACTTTACCGGGGATTTTCAAATTCGATTCCCCTGCCGCGGAGCGGCTATTGAGCCTAGCCCGGCGTTTCAACGCCGGGAACGTCGACATCTCGATCCGCCAGTCGCGGAGCGACGGTTGAGCGGACAAGACACAAACGAACTGTCCGCATGACATGACGCATGAACTCTTTGTTCTTGAGAATGTCGATCAACCGTCGCTCCGCGACTACGTTGTACTATTGCGCGCTTCCCGGCGTTGAAACGCCGGGCTAAGATCAAAAGCCGCTCCGCGGCAGGAAGATCACCATTTCAAAAACTCATAAGGACGACCGGACCAGAAATACCATTTAGCGTTTACCGATACAGTACAGAAACTGCGCCGTGCGAATGAAGATTTGGCCGTCCGAGATCGCCGGTGAACTGAGGCACAAATCATCCAAACTATTTTCCGCCAGCGCTTCGAAGTTCGGGCCGGCCTTCAGAACGGTGGTCAGCCCTTCTTCATTGACGACATAGATTTTGTTATCCGCCAACACCGGCGACGAACTATACGAGCCCGGCTTCAATCGTTGCGGCCCCCAAATTTCTTTTCCCGATTTAGCGTCCAGACATCGCGCGATCCCTTTATCGTCCACGATGTAAAAAAACTTGCCGTCAGTCACCGGACTCGGGACGTCAGGGCCGTTGCGCGAAGACCACAGATACTGCGTGAGATTGCCGCGACCGCCGGCTCGAAGGGCGATCAGAGGCCGGCCCGCGGCCGGAGCGTAAAGGACCTCGTCGGCGACGACGGGCGAGGAGACAATTCGAAAAGGCTGGCTCTCAGGGCTAAGACCGGCGACGCGCCACAGCTCTAGCCCCGTAGTCAGATCATGTCCCGTTACCTGATCGCTGCCATTGACGACAAGCTCGACGCCCTTGCCATGTTTCAAGATTGTCGGAGTGCTATAGGCTTCGGCTGGTTTGAAGCCGGGGGAGAAATCTTTTTTCCAAACCGTCTTGCCTGATTTCTTATCGATTCGCAGAAGGTAAGACGGCTCGCCCGGCGGGTTATCGCGCAGCACCTGAAGATAAAGTGAATCTTCAAAGAGTAAGGGCGAGGAGGAAAACCCGAATCTTAAGACAAATCGGCCGTAGTCTTGCCAAAGTTCCCGCTTCCAAATTTCATTGCCGGCCAGGTCAAAGCTGACTAGAGAACCGTAGGCGTTCAACGCGTAAACACTCTTGCCGTCCGTTACCGGAGAAGGCGTCGACGGATTATGTTTGGGATGGGTTCTCAACTCTACCGTGTTTCCGCCCAGCGGTTTTTTCCAAAGCAGGCGGCCTTGTTTTTTCTCGAGGCGCCATAAATAGATTTCCCTGCCTTGAGTGACGTTGAGAAAAATGCTGTCCTCCCAGATCACTGGAGTCGCGGCGCTCGGTCCCGGCAAGCTCAATTTCCACGCGATGTTTTCTTCCCTGCCCCAACGCAGCGGTAAATTTTTTTCGTCGCTCACGCCATTCAAAAACGGCCCGCGCCATTGCGGCCAGTTATCGGCCAGCGCCGCAGCGAACAGGGAGACAATCATGCCGAAAGCGAAAAATACTTTTTTACGCATAGTCTTGACCTATTAAATCTGCCCGCGCAGATGTTCCAGCTTTCGCGCCAGCAACGCGCGTGAGCGGTTCAACCGCGAAGCGACCGTACCGGCCGAACAATTCAATCGCTCGGCGACCTCTTCGTAACTCAGCCCCTCTATGTCTTTGAGGATTACGACCAACCTCCATTTCGGCTTCAGGCTGAGCAGCGCGCGTTGCACTTCTCCCTGAATCTCCCGCCGCCGGACGTCGGCTTCGATCTGTTTCATCGTGTCGGTTTGCGGCAAATGTTCGATGGCGTCCAGTGGTTCGTACCCGCACGCCGGCAGACGCTTGCGAAAGTTGAGACAACAATGCGTGGCCAGCCGATAGAACCACGTGCCGAAGCTCGATTCGCCGCGAAACTGCCCGGCCTTTTGCCAGGCGCGCAGAAATATCTCCTGGGTCAATTCCTCGGCGGCCTCGCGGCGTCCGGTCATGGCCCACGCCAGCCGGTAGGCCCGCGCGTAATAACGCGCGTACAGCTGCGCAAACACCTCGACCTGCCCGGCGGCGACCAGGCGCGCCAGTTCTTCATCCGTCGGCCTGTCTGTGGCAAGGATGCTCAATTCATTCACACGCCTATTTAGACAAGGGCGGCGTCAGGTTTCTTCCGGAATTTTTTGCGGGACAGTGAGCGACGTAGAAATGACTTCGGCAAGGACTTAGATCATGTTTCAATCGTGTAAATGGGATCAGCAATCGGCGCTCGCGCCAAAGAACGCGTCAATAGAACGCGGATGACGCCGACGGGCGCGGATCATCGCG
>DATEMG010000133.1:0-3532 GCA_035275805.1 Blastocatellia bacterium | reverse complement strand
AGCGGTTGACTTATTGAACGGCCGCTTGCTTACGCGCGCGGTACTGTTCTTCGTGGTTGGTTTTAGGGGAAGATGAGCGAGATGGAAGATCGTGAACGGGAAATCAATTTTGTCACGCTTGCCCATTTTGCCAAGTCGATTGAGGCCGAGATGGCGCGCGAATTATTGGCGAACAATGGTGTTGACGCCGTTTTGCAGGGGGCCTTTTTCGGCGGTCTGGAGCCTTTGCTGACGCCGGGCGGTTTCTCTGAAATTCAATTGCTCGTGCCTGAGGACGAATTCGAACGCGCTCGACAATTATACGAAGCCTTCTTCGAAAGCGATCGCCAGGCGCTGAACGAGGATGAGGAAATAGAGGATGTCTAACGCCGCTGACGCTCTGGTCATATTGACGACTCTGGAAAACCAGGAGGACGGCGAGCGACTTGCCAGGCTGCTGGTCGAGGGCACCCTGGCCGCCTGTGTTCAAATTCTCCCCCCAATGATCTCGATTTACCGCTGGCAAGGGGCGGTCGAACGGGCCAATGAAGTCCTGCTCCTCATTAAAACCACACGCGCCGCCTACCCGCGACTCGAAACCACGATTAAAGAGAATCACCCATATCAGACGCCGGAGATAGTCGCCCTATCGGTCGAAGCTGGATCGGATGAGTATCTGAGCTGGCTTACAGCCTCGGTCAAAACCCATTTCTAATAATTCGGCCGCAATTGTTAGATTAGCGGCAAGGAGGCGCTTGCCCTAAGACGCAAATATTGTGTAAAGTAGTCCTAACGATCCCCCTTAGACCCGACAAAGATACATTGATATGTCGGCTCAGGCTTAAGTGCTCCGGATTTCGCCTGCTCTCCCATGTCGCGATTCACGGCGCAGGGCTCAAATCTCGATAGCGAGAGATTGAGGCCGGCTGAGTCGTTAACTCCTCGATTTATTAAATTACCTCACGAGTTTTCAAGGAGCGGAAAAATAGCTATGCGTGTATTAGTAATAGAAGACGAACAAAAGATGGCCGATTTAATCAAGCGAGGGCTTGAGGAAGAGGGGATTGAGGTCGAGACGGCTTATGACGGGGATGTCGGGTTCGAGTCCGGGAAGTCGGAAAATATCGATCTTATCATCCTGGATCTGGCGTTGCCGGGGCGAAACGGCCTGGACATGGCGCGTGAATGGCGTCAGATGGGAATCAAGACTCCGATTCTGATCGTAACCGCGATGGACAGCACCGAGGCGAAAGTCAAAGGGCTGGACACGGGGGCGGACGACTACATCACTAAGCCGTTTGCATTCGCCGAACTGCTCGCCCGCATCCGCGCGTTGCAGCGTCGCACGGCGGCGGAGGATACTACGAAACTGCAGCTCGGCGATCTGACGCTGAACCTGATCAACCGACGCGCGGCTCGCGCCGGCAATGAAGTCCAGTTGACGAACAAGGAGTTCGCGCTGCTGGAATTCTTCATGCGTCATCCGGACGAGATCCTCTCGCGCGAAGTGCTTTCGGAAAAAGTTTGGGAAGAGACCTTCGACACGCTGACCAACGTGATTGACGTTTACATCAATTACCTGCGCAACAAGATCGATCGTCAATACGAACCCAAGCTGATCCATACGGTGCGCGGCGTCGGTTATATGCTCAAGACTCCCGCGATGCCGTCGAGAATGGTCGCGGAATCGAAGGCGTAGAAGACCAGGAAACCGCAGGCGACGGCGTCGGGGGTGAGCAGGCAAGGACCAGCGGCGCTCCCAGGGTGATGCCGGGGGAAGGCAAAACGTTCCCCCGTCCCGCTCCTTCTCTGTTGTCTCGCAAGCAGTGACGGAAAAATATTGAGATGTAATCGTCTTTCATTTTTCATTTACCATGCCACATTTTTCATTTGTCATTGCGCTCAGTGGCGCCTCCGATAATGACAAATGAAAGATGTGACATGGCAAATGGAAAGTGGTGTGATATAGAAAACTTCGCTTGGCCGCATTATCTTCTTGCCGCCCCAACATGCTCTCACTTCGCATCAAGCTCACGCTCTACTATCTCGCGATCCTCTCCGCCATACTGTTCTTTTTCGCGATAGCCGTATACACCTACGTGTCTCGCAGCCTGCTAATACCCATTGACGAATCGCTCACCTATCAGATAGCGAAGATCGAACGCATTATCGAACTCGGGCCTGGCGGCGTCGAACCGGGAATGGGTAGTGAAAACGCCGAAAAGCTCCTCGAGGTCAGGCCGCATGCGGTCCAGATCATCGACGACGTTTGGCAGGTCAGGGACGAGGAGTATGTGTCGCCGGACGACCATTTGGATGTTGATCGCGATAAGTTGTCTCAGTTGGCGGTAGGCGAAACGAGATATGACACGGAAAAGACTCGGAATGGAGATTTGCTGCGGGTCGTAACCCTTCGCGCCAAAGACCCCGATGGCAGTGGGAGCTACTTCATCCGTCTCGGCTATTCTCTTAAGAGCTTCCAAAAAACTACCCGCCGCACGTTGATCCTATTGGTCATTGCGATCCCGCTGGCGCTGTTGCTGGGCAGTTATGGAGGCTTGCTGCTGGCCAACCAGGCGCTGCGCCCGGTTGGCCGCATGACGCGCGCGGCCGAACATATCGCCGCCGGAGACCTGTCCGAGCGCGTGCCGGAACCGGCGCGGATGGACGAACTGGGGCGTCTGGCGGCTACGTTCAACGACATGATCTCGCGCCTGCAGGCGGCCTTCGAGCGGCAGAAGCAATTCACTTCGGACGCGTCGCACGAATTGAGAACCCCGCTGGCCGTGATGCGCGGCGACATCGAGATCACGCTGCGGCGCGAACGGTCCACCGAGGAATACAAACGCGCGCTCATGTCCAACCTCGAAGAAATCATGCGGCTGTCGCGCCTGGTCGAAGATTTGTTGACGCTGGCGCGCGGCGACACGGGCCGGATCGAATTGCGCTGCGAGCCTGTAGACCTGAACGATCTCTGCCGCCGCATGACCGAATACATCAGCCCGCTCGCCGATCAACGCGACCAGACGCTGACTTACGCGCCGCCGCCGGGCGCCGAGACCATCCCGGTCAGGGTCAGCGCCGACGTGCTGCGCGTCAAACAACTCTTGCTCAATCTGCTCGACAACGCGATCAAATACACTCCGCTGCGCGGACGCGTGGCCCTCCGATTGAAGACCGAAAACAATGTCGCCGTCATCACCGTCGCCGACACCGGACGCGGCATTCCGCCCGAAGACCTGCCGCATATCTTCGAAAGATTTTTCCGCCGCTCGGCCAAGACCGCCGACCGCACCGCCGCCGGTTTCGGCCTCGGCCTGTCAATCGTCAAATGGATCGTCGACTCGCACGGCGGGAGGATCGAGGCTAAGAGCGAGGTGGGGAAAGGGACCGAGTTTATAGTGAGGTTGCCGTTGCTCGATTCGGGCGCGCCGCCTTCGGTCAGCGATGGCTCGACCGAGCGGCGTGGAGGCGCGCTGAGGCCGGTATGAAAATTCGGACAGAAAAATGCTGGAGAGAAAAATAGCATCTCTATTTTTCTCTCCAGCATTTT
>DATEMG010000132.1:0-2843 GCA_035275805.1 Blastocatellia bacterium | reverse complement strand
AATCCTAGCAGGCAAGGATGCCTGCGCTCCCAGGTAGTTTACCCTGCCCTCGCGCCGCGATTTTCATTATTTCAGGGCGTTTCACCGAGACGTGAGGACTTCTCCGAAAATAGACAGAATTTACAGGGTTTCTCAGGATTTCGCGCCTTGAGCCGAATCCTGAGAAAACCCAATGATAAGCGATTAAATCCGATCTTTAAACGGAAAATGTCACTTGTTGTTGATCGCGTTGAGACGCGCGGCCAGGCGCCCCTGTTCGTGGCAGGTCATACAAGTGATGCTCGTGTCGGCGGCGGCCTTCGGATTCGCTTTCCATTTTTTGGCGACAGGCTCGTAAGGAGTGTTGGCGAGCACAGCGAGTATCTTGTCGAGATGCCGCATCGCCTCTTCGTCGCGGCCGGTACGCATGGCTGACACCGTCAGCCCGCCGAGAAGTTCACCACGGATATGCACGGGAAGCTTATCGACGACGGCCCCTTGCAGTTTCCAAAGCTCCTGATAGGCGTCATAGGCCTGCGACCAGGCCGCGGCGCGAGATTCCTTCGGCAGCCGGTCGGCGAATACAGCGTATACGCCGCCAGTAACGGCGGCGACCCCGGGGTCGTTCGATCCGAGCTCGCGGGCTTGAGAGAAAAGGTCGAGCGCCTCCCGGTATTTCCGTTGAAACTCATCGGCGCGGTTGGTTTCGTGGGCGCGCACCGCGCGGTAAGTCGCTATGCCTGCTTTCCAGGCCAACAGACTGGATTTCGCGGTCGGGCGTTTTTCGAGCAGCGTCTCAAGGTTCTTTTCTCCCCTGGCTAATCGTTCCATGTCATCGGTCAAAAAGCCGGCGAAGATGTCCTCGCGTATGAGAGTGTGGATGGTGAGCCGAGTTTCAGAGAGCGGCGGTTCCGGCGATTGGGCCATCGCCACGGTCACGAACAACGCCACAAGAAGTATTTTGCTGAGTCTGCACATAGTTTGTTCTCCTAAATGATTGTTCTGCTTCTTGATTTCTATAGCTCCTGAAGCGTCGGAGCAAAAGCCCGCTTATTCTTTTTGGCGTTGCAGATCGACGGCCGCTTTCATTGATTTTCCTTCGTGCTCCGCTTTCGCTTCGCCTTTCAAATGCCCGTCAACCAGCGTCAGTTCGAATTTTACAAGCGGACCCTCGGTCTGAACTTCGAAAATAACCTTGTTTCCTTCGACTTTGCCTTTCTGAATCGCCCACTGCCTATCGGGACTCTCCCCGGCCGTGCCCGTGATCTCCGCTTCCTTCTGCTTTATATCCATGAAGGCCTTGGAGTCTTTTGTATCTCCATCCGAGAATGTGATTGCGAAGCTTCCGGACCATTTGCCAGTAAGATCCTCCGCGGCCATCAAGGCTGGCGCCAGAAACAGGACGCCGCCTGAGTAAAGGAACATTCGTCTGTCCATAGTGATCTCCTTTGTGAAGGGTGTTGAACTCGATACGAATCGGCATACGAATCGGCGGCCGGGTTGGTTCCAAGTCAGTATAGCGAGCGGTACTGACCTGGAACAACCGAACGCGCAGGATTGCGCCGCGCCCTGGCGCGCCAGCGTATAATTTTCGGAATTCGGATCAGTAGCAGGCGCGTAGGCGGTCACCGGCTGAATATTTCAATCTGTATGCGGCTCTCAGCGCCGGCCTTGATCTCGATGACAATATCGTTTTTGTCTTTTGGGCGCCAGCGGCGATAGACGCGCTGGCCTTCGATGTTGGGCGAGAGGTCCCGCTTCCTGGCGTAATCGTTCCACTCCCGCCTATCAGCTTCGGTGTCCTGGCCCGCGCGCAGTTTCTGATTCATCTTGATTATCACATCATTGCGAGCGTTGCTCAGCCATCGGGTGGCGTTCTGTCGCACTTCGACGCGGTAGCGTCCTGGAACCAGACCTTGATTCCGCCCGATCGCAAACCGGCCCAACACCTCGCCCGTGTTGAAGACGTAAGCTGTGACGGGCGCCGCGCCGATTTTATCAAGCGGAGTAAAGATCACATAGCCATGTGGCAATGGTTCGCCGTCCACCTTGACTATTCCTTCCACCGCGACGCGCGGTTCGGGCGTTAGAAAGCAGCCGGCCCTCGCCCAGTTGAACATCAGCTTAGGCCATTCGCCCAACACCGGATCGCCTTCAGGAAAGCCGACGCCGTGCTCGCCGTTGACGAAGAAATGCGTCTCGACCGGAACTTTGGCGCGCACGAGGCCGGCGTAAAGCTCCATCATCCCTCTGAGATGTCCCATGTCCTCCGCCGTGCAGAACATGAAGGTAGGCGGTATGGCCACATCATTCGTGTTTAACGACGCGGGCATCGGAGAAGAGCCGTAAGCCAGGATCATAAAGTTGGCCTGGCTCGACACACGGTCAATCGGATCTTCGGCTTCTGGCTGCGCAGGAGCGGGCTTGAATACGGCGAACGTGGCCAGCTCGGCGCCCGCCGAAAATCCGATGATTCCGATGCGGTTGGGATCGAGGCGAAACTCGGCGGCGTTCGCGCGCAGGTAGCGAAGCCCGCGCAGCGCATCCTGAGTCGAGTCGTCCCTAGTGTAGAGCGGGCGGATGCGGTATCGAAGGACAAAACCCGCGATCCCGCGCGACTTCAGCCACTGCGCTATCAGGACGCCTTCGTGATTGACGGCGCGGTTCGTGAAAGCGCCTCCAGGACAGATCAGCGCGGCCGCGACGGTGTTCTTATCGGGCGTTGGCAAATAAGGAATGATGGCCGGCGTGTCTTCGTCCGAATCGCCGGTCGCGCCCGGCGCGCCTTTTGGCCAGAGCTTGATGACGCGCGGCGATTGATCAATGACCGGTGATTTATGTTGGCCGGCTCGCGCCGGGAGGGG
>DATEMG010000131.1:0-7707 GCA_035275805.1 Blastocatellia bacterium | reverse complement strand
GTTGGACTCAGAAGTCCAAATCGTAACTGGCGACTTAAGAGCCTGGTCACGATGTACCGCCGCAAACTTGGTTACGATGTGTGACCGCAGGCGGGACACCAAGTGTCACCGCCTAACAGTCAGATGTCAGATGTCAGATGCTAGTGGAAGAGTGGCGGCAAAGCTCTCTCTGACATCTGACATCTGACATCTGGCATCTATTCGCATTGAAGCGCGATTATCCGAGATATGTCTCATGTTGGTTAGCCGCGAGGCTACGATGATTCGACGGGCTTCCCCGCGCGCCGGGTGTGGGAATCCACACGGTCATTTCAGCTTTTCGCAAACCAGGTCGGCGAGCGCGTTGATGAAGGTCGGGTTGCAATTAAGCGCGGGAACGCGGCGGTAGGTTTTTATGCCGATCTCGTCGGCGAGATTTTTATAGAGGATGTCGAGTTCATAGAGCGTTTCGATGTGGTCGGAGACGAAACTTATGGGAATCGCCAGAACCTGCTCGACGCCCCGCGAGGCCAGCTCGCGCAGCTTCGCGTCAGTCGAAGGCTCCAGCCATTTGACCGGCCCTACCTTGCTCTGGAAGCTGAGATGCACGGGGCTCAGACCGCCAAGCTTCTCAGAAACCAATCTAACTGTCTCTTCAGTGTGTTGAAGATAAGGGTCGCCGTTTTCGATATAACTTTGCGGGACGCTGTGCGCGCTGAAGAGCAGGTGTACGCGACGCGGGTTGGGGTCGGAGAATTTTTCGACCTCTCCGGCGATCTGTCGGGTGAGCGCTTCGATGTAAGTCTCGTGTGTGTGCCATTGCGCAATATAGTGGCGGCGCATGCGCCTGAGGCCGTTGCGTCTTTCCACCAGCGCATCGAAATCTTTGAAGCTCGATCCGGTCGTCGAAACGGAGAATTGCGGATAGAGCGGCAACAGAATCAGTTCATCAACGCCGTCTCGGACGATCTGATCAACCGCCTCCTCTGCGCCCGGACGCCAGTAACGCATCCCGACGTAGACGCTCGCTTCGACGCCGCGCCGGGCGAGTTCTCCGCGCAAGGCGGCGGCCTGCTCTTCGGTGATGCGCCGCAGCGGCGATCCGCCGCCGATCTGCGCGTAATAGCCGGAGGATTTTTTATGGCGAGCAGCCGAGATCATCCACGCCAGCGGCTTCTGCATCGCGCGAATCGGCAACCTCACTATCTCCGGGTCGGAGAAGAGGTTGAAGAGAAACGGGCGCACATCGGCCAGCGTCTCAGGCCCGCCCAGGTTGAAGAGTAATACGCCAAGCTTCATAGGAGACTAGGGAGTGGGGAATAGGGAGTGGGGAGTGGGGAAAGACGCTATTCCCCACTCCCCACTCCCTATTCCCCACTCCCGACCTTCAGATCGTTCCCGCGACTACAGTGGTCGCCACTTCTGGGTGAATGTATTTGCGGATGGCTTCGTCGACGTCCGATTTCGTTATCGTCGAGACCAGAGTAGGGTATTCGTCTAGGTATTTCACCCCGAGGCCGAACAGTTCCGACGCCGCGAGCTGGCTGGCCAGGCCGCCGTTTGTGGCGAGGCCGATTTTGAACGAGCCGATGATCGAAGACTGTTCGTCCTTCAACTCGTCTTCCCTGATGCCGTTGGCGATGTAATCGTTGACGATCTCGACGGTCGCGCCGACTGCCAGCGAGATGTTCTCCGGCGCGACAGTGACTGTGATGACGAACGGCCCGTCCCCGATCCCTGATTCGGCGAAGCTGGAATTGATGCCGTAGGTCAACCCCATCTCGTCGCGCACTTTCAGACCGAGGCGCGATGAGAGGGTCGATTGACCGAGAGCGTTATTGGCGATCCTGGCCGCTATGAAATCGGGGTTTGAACGCCGCAGCCGCGACGCGTGGCCGATCACGACGTCGGCATTCGGCTTGTCTTTCATCACCACCGTCTCGCGTATCGCCGCCGGTTGGAGCTGGGTTTCGGTAATGTCTATCACGGCTTCGGGCGCGCCTTGCCATTTGCCCAGTTTTTCTTCGAACAACGCATAAGCGTCGTCGGCCCGGACGTCGCCGACGACGGCCAGAATCATCGATGACGGGCCGTAAAACTTCTGGTGAAATTCCCGGATGTCATCGACGGTGATAGATTCGATCTGGCCGATCGCCTTCTCGGCTGGCGTTTGGTGAAACGGACTGCCTTCGGGGAAAACCAGTTGGGTCATCCGGTCGTAGGCGCGGACGCGGGTGTCGTCCTGCTCCTCCTGGATATTGGCGATGATGCGTTGCCGCATCTTTTCAAGCTCTTCAGCCGGGAACGCCGGCTCGCGCAACTCTTCGGCCAGTGTCGAAACGATCATCGGCAGGTCGCGGCTGAGTGACAGGCCGCTGACCGAGACGGTGAAGGTGTTCGATGAGAGGCCGACGCGCGCGCCCGCCGATTCCAACTCCTCGGCGATTTCGAGCTTGCTGCGGCGGCGCGTGCCTTTGCCGAGCATGCTCGCGGTGACGCCGGCGAGAGAGTCTTTGCCCGCCGGGCTGAAATATTCGCCGGCGCGCATCGAACCGGCGAGCGAGACCGTCGGGTTGGCGTGATTTTCCAAGACCAGCAACGTGACGCCATTCGAAAGTTGAAAGCGTCTGGTGCGCGCGACAAAAGAATTATTCTTCATAGGCTTCATCATTACTATCAATGCCTTCTTCCTGCTTGGGTATAAACCAGCCGACGGTACGGTTGTCTTCGGTGAGATATGTCGTCACGACTCGCTTGATGTCAGCTGGCGTGACCTGCTCGACCATCTTCGGCAGGTCGACAAACATTTTCCAGTTGGCTACCGCCTCGGCCTCGGCGATCACTCTGGCCACGCCTAGAGGGCTGTCGCGCAGGTAGATCATTTGTGTGGTGATCATATTCTTGGCCTTCTGCAATTCCTTCTCAGGCACGTCCTCTGTTTTCATCCTCTCGATCACTTCCAACCCGACGCGCTCGGCCTCCGCGTGCGTCACGCCGGGGCGGAGCGTGATGTGAAGCATGAACAGTCCGGGATCGATGAATTGAAAAGCCTGGGCGCCCACGTCCACGGCCATCTGCGTCTCGACCAGGGCCTGGTAGAGGCGCGAGGTGATGCCGGCCGACAACAGGGTGTCGAGCATTGTCAACGCGCCGGTGTCGGGGTGTGTGGCCTCGGGAATGTGCCAGCCGACGTTGATCAGTCCGAGCTGCCCTGTGCGGCGGAGCGTGAAGCGAATCTCGCCCTCCTGAGGCGGCTCGACCGTGTACATCTGCGGGATCGGGGCGGGCGACGGCGGAATCGGGTTGAAATGCCTGCTCATCAGATCGAGCGCCGCGGATTCGTCGAAATCGCCTACGACGATGGCGGTGGCGTTGTTCGGGTGATAGAAAGTGTCGTAGAACTCCTTCAACCGCGAGGTCGCCATTCCTTCGACGTCCGAACGCCAGCCGATGGTCGGGTGATGATACGGGTGCTCACGGAAGGCGGCGGCCCAGAGCCGTTCGTGCAGGACGTTCGATGGCTCGTTTTCGCCGCGTTCGAGTTCGTTGCGAACGACGGTCATCTCTGACTGGCGGTCTTCGTCCGCGATGAAAGAGTTGCGCATGCGGTCGGCTTCGAGGTGAACGGCCAATTCGAGTTGATCCGAAGGGAGCATCTCGTAATATCGCGTGCGGTCGAACCATGTGTCGGCGTTGAAGACCCCGCCTTGTCGCTGAAGGACGGAGGCGATCTGCGTCCCGTTATGCTTGTTGTAAGTCGGCGTGCCTTTGAAAAGCATGTGTTCAAGCAGGTGTGTCGCGCCGGTGTGGCCGACGGCCTCGTTGCGCGAACCCACGCGGTAGAGGACCATAAACGCCACCACAGGCGCGGCGCGGCGCGGCGCGAGCAGCAGTTTCAAGTCATTCGAGTCGAGTTTGTATTCCGTGATTCCGTCGTATTCGGTGATTTTAGTAAATGCCATGATTCAAATCTGTTCGTTGAGTTAACTTGAAGTTACACTCTTTCCATTTCCTTTGATTTGTTCAGTCGCTCTACGACATACGGTGTGTTTGCCTTAAAATTCAGGCGACCTCTTTGGTCCCCGCCTTAGCCGCTTCGATAAAAGCCCGCGCGTTTTCTACCGGGACCATCGGCAGAATTCCATGTCCCAGATTAACGATGTGTCCCAGGCCGCCGCCTTTCTTCAAAATCTCCTTGACCGATTCGGCGATTGTCTCCGGCGTGCCCAGCAACTCGCACGGGTCGAGGTTGCCTTGCAGCGCGACCCGGTCGCCGACTCTGCGTCTGGCTTCGGCCAGATCGATGCGCCAGTCTATGCTCAGAACGTCCGCGCCCGACTCGACCATCTTTTCCAGAATGTGGCTGCATCCGTTGACGTAGAGGATCGCGGGCACGTTCGACCCCGAAGCGCCGCGCCCTGAAAAGTCTCGCCCTGAAAAGTCTCGCCCTGAAAAATCTCGCCCTGAAAAATCTCGGTTGATTCGTTCGAAGATCTTTCGTTGATAGGGCAGCGCGAACTCTTCGTAATCTGCGGCGGAAAGCTCGCCGGCCCAGGTGTCGAAAAGTTGCACAACCTGCGCCCCGGCTTCGATTTGCGCGTTGACATAGAGAATGATCGTTTCGGCAAGTTTATCTAACAGCCTGTGAGTGGTCATCGGCTCGCGATACATCATCCGTTTGATCTCGGCGTAATTGCGCGTCCCGCCGCCTTCGACCATGTACGAAGCCAGCGTAAACGGCGCTCCGGCGAATCCGATTAGAGGCGCCGACGCATCCAGACGCTTCCGTAGCAGCCGGATCGTCTCCATCACGAACGGCATAGTCTCGACCGGGTCGGGGACGGTCAACTTCTCGACCTGGGCTTCGGTGCGGATAGGGTTTTCTAGTACAGGCCCTTTGCTCTCGACGATGTCGAGCTTCATCCCCATCGCCTCGACCGGGACCAGGATGTCGGAAAACATGATCACCGCGTCGACGCCGAGAATTTCATAAGGCTGCAGCGATACCTCGGCGGCAAGCTCCGGAGTCTTGCACATCGTCATGAAGTCGTATTTTGCGCGCAGGGCGCGGTATTCGGGCATATAGCGGCCTGCCTGGCGCATCATCCAAACTGGCGCGCGATCCACCTCCTGGCGGCGGCACGCGCGAATTAATCGGTCATTGTTGATCATAGACTCTCACAGTTGATTAAAGGTGAACCCGCATCTTAGCACATCTATTGATGATCGGGCATTTGACAAGAGACGGGGCGGGGCTTTTGCGAAATTGTCAAAGAAGCCACAGGAAGGCTCGCCGGGGCAGTACCGCTCACGGTACTGCCCCGTACACTCATATCAGTCTACCGACCATTGATTTACAATCCGCTCTAGTTTCAGCAAAGGCCACAACCGGCCTTACTACAGCCCCGGGGAGATGGGGATGCGATGAGCTAAAACCTACATAGGTTTTAGCTTTCGGAGGATTGTTTCTGACGAAAGCGACGCGATATTGCGCTGACGATCTGTCCGCCGTGAAACCGACCATTCTCGATGAAGATCTTTCCCGTTTCTCTGCCCGCAGTCACGACTCCCGCCAGATAAATCCCAGGCGCGTTCGATTCCATCGTCTCGTGGTCGAAAGACGGCTTCATCGTCTCGGGATCTATTTCGATGCCCATCGAGCGCAGGAAATCGTTGTCGGTGTGATAGCCGGTGAGCGCGAAGACGAAGTCGTTAGGCAGTTCCAGGTCTTCGCCAGTGACCAAATTGCGGATGCGAATTGTGGAAGGTTTGATCTCCGTGACGATGGTCTGTAGATGCGCTTTGACCTCGCCGTTGATGATGCGGTTTTCGATGTCGGGCAATATCCAGTATTTGATCGAGCGGCGAAGTTGATGACCGCGATGGATCATCGTCACGCGCGCTCCGTGGCGATGTAGATCGAGCGCGGCGATGGCCGCCGAATTGGCGCCGCCGATGATGGCCACGTCGCGCTCGTAAAACGGATGCGCGTCTTTGTAATAGTGTGAGACCTTCGGCAAGTCCTCGCCGGGAATGTCCAGCGCGTTGGAGTAATCAAAATAGCCGATGGCGACGATAATCTTGCGCGAACGGTACGACCGCTTTTCGCCCGTCAGCGCCGACTCGGTCTCGACCATAAAGGCCCCGTCCGAGCCGGACACCTGCGCGACCTTTTCATACTGATTGACACGCAACCGATATGTATCGACGACGCGGCGATAATATTTCAGGGCCTCGATGCGGACCGGCTTTTCGCGCTCGCAGACGAACGGCAGGTCACCGATTTCGAGCAACTCCGGCGTGGTGAAGAAAACAAGTTGCGTCGGATAGTTGTAGAGCGAATTGACGACGCAGCCTTTTTCGAGCGTCAGGTAGTTGAATCCAGCCCGCTGGGCCTCAATCGCGCAGGCCAGGCCAGTAGGCCCTCCGCCGATGATAATGATGTCGAGCGGTTCAATCTCTCTCGTCACTTGGTTCGATGATCCTCATAAAAAAACGCCGGGCCGCATATCAGCAGAATCTTCATCGGCCCATTACCCGTGTTGGTCAGCGTGTGACGTGAAAAACGCGGGATATAGATCGCATCGCCGGCCTCGACTTCGCGCTCTTCGTCGTCAATTCTCATCACTCCTCCGCCTTCAATCACGTAGTAAATCTCTTCAATCACTTCATGGTGATGGGGCGTGACGCTTGCGCCCGGCGGTAGAATCTCCTCGGCCAGGCTGCATTGATTGATCGGCGAGGTCGTGCGATCAACCAGCGGGCGAATCTCGGAACCGTGCGGGGTACGGATGATTTTCGTGTTGTGGCGATTGACGATAAGCATAAGCGGTTGAATTAAACCGAAGCAAGAACCTTCTCCAGAAATTCACGGTTGGCGCGCGCATTCGCCGTGGTCTCTTCCGGCGTCGCGCCCACTTTGCAACACTCGACCATCACCGGCCCGTTGAATCCGCCGGCTTTCAGCTTCTTGAAGACTCCCGCGAAATCCACTTTGCCAGCGCCGAACTGAATCATTACGTCGCCTTTCATTTCGCCGCAATCTTTCGCGCAGAAGCCGGTGATATGCGGCGCGATCGGCTCGATCTCGGCCACGGGGTCTTTGCCGGTGTAATGGACGATGTTGCCCGCGTCGTACCAGATCGAGAAGTTGCGATGGTTGACCTCTTTGATCACGCGCAGAATCTCTTCGGCGGAGCCGCTGATCCCGCCATGCGGCTTCATCACCAGCTTGACGTCTTTTTCCTGCGCGTAGGCCGAAGCGTCGCTCATCACCTTGTAATAATGCGCAAACTCTTCCGGATTGTCCGCGCCGAACGACATCGCATACTTCAGCGAAAGGGACTTCGCGTTGTCTATTTGCTTGCGGACTTCGCGGGTCGAATCTTCGAGCGGGATGTTGTGGCGCGAACGCAGCGCGCCCATATTCGCCACGAGACCGCTTGCCGCGATCCGCTTCTTCAGGTTTTCCAGGTACTCTGGCGTGGCGTCGGCGCCGATGAAAGGCTCCTCTCTCGTGCGGCTGAGCAGGCCCGTTGATTTGTAGCCCGCGGCTTTGATCTGTTTCAGCGTTTCGTCGAAAGACCATTTCGTCCAGGGACGGTTGAAACAGCCGATGGGCCAGTTGACTTTGGCTTCGGCGGTGAAATTCATGATTGCGGCGCCCGTGGCGACAAGAGCGGTTTGTTGAATGAATTTTCGTCGGTTCATTATTAGCTTTCTTCCTGA
>DATEMG010000130.1:0-9052 GCA_035275805.1 Blastocatellia bacterium | reverse complement strand
AATGGTCTTTGAGAAATAAATGCGCCTGGTGTGGCGCGAATTGTTTACTCGCGCCGCTTAGGCCGAGGACGGCGCGAGTAAACAACTCGCGCCACAAGGTTCCCCGCGCCTTGGCGCATTATTTTTTCAAAGCCCATAAGTCTGTCGCCGTAAGCGCGACGCGCTGCGCCGATGATATGAATGTGTGGATTATAGGCGTCTGGACGGGGCCGATCAACAATTATCTCTGATCGAGCCTGTGGTGTGTGACATAAGAAACCCGCACTGGCACGCCGCCGTTCACCTTCACTCTCACCAGCACCTGGAAATTGAACGGCAGCTTCGGCTGTCCTCCCGCCGTGGCGGTGTTCAGATTTCTGACCAGATCGCGGATGTATTCGGGCTTCGTGACGTATTCGACGGCGGCCTGAGTCCCGTGCGTCGTAATGCCGGCGAGGATCAGCATTCTCTTCTTGCCGTCGAGCCCTTGCAAGAGGCTGACCACAGCATAGTCTTCCGAAATCTGGCTCCGCGACGGGCCGTCCTGCTTGGCGAGATAACGCGGCTGCTCGCCGGGCTGCGGGTTGGCGTTGATGATGCCGAAGCTTTTATTTCCATTGTCGTCCGGCATGGGCTTGAAGATGAAGTCCTGCTTCTGAGGCAGATCGCGGAGGAAGAAGTTCTCGGCGGGCGAGCCGAGCACGACGATGTTTTCGGTCTTCAGGTCTTCCCAGGTCAGTAGCAGGCTGCGTTTGACACGCGAGGCGTGCCCCAAACGGGCGAAGAAATCGCCGAGGAAGTAAGACCCCATCACCTCGCCAATGCCTGTGTAGAGTTCCGTCACCGGCTCTTTGCTCTCGTTCTGCGGGATGCTCGGCGATCCGAGACTGCTGCCCGGGGCGTCGAGCGGCTTGAACAACTTCATTCCGTCTTCCACCGTGCCTTGAAAGAGCGTGTTGCTGTACACGACCAGTATCGGCTCCGAGGATCGCAGCAGATCGCCCCATAAAGGCTCGACCTCGCGGCGATCGAGCACGTTGTTTTCGGCCCGCGCTCTGTTCTCCACGACCTCCGACATTTCAACCGCCCTGGCGCGATAGAAGATCGCGAGCGCGCCGAGTGTGACCGAGATCATGGCAAGGGCTAATGCCGAGATCCGCCATCGCCTCGCCGCAGGATCGCTAGCGCGGGTCGCCTCGGTTACGACGCCCACGGGCGGCGCAACCGCCACGTCTCGGGGGGAGCCGTTGACGAATCCGGCTTGCGCTAAGCCCGGCGCCTCTTTTGGATTAGTGACTGCGTCTATAGCCAGAGCGGAGTCGGCGGCTTCGTTGTCGTCATCACACTCTTCCGTCTTCTGCGCATAGCAAAAGACCGGCGTGTATTGGCCTTTCGGCAGACCAATGATCACACGGTCGTCTTTGCCTTCAGTCTCATAATACTCATGTAATTTTGTCCTGAGCCTGCCGGCCTGCACCCGGACTACGGAATCGACACGCGAATCGAAGTCGTTCCCGCGCCCGAAGACCTCAGTCGCGATGACATACTCCTTGAGCTGGCCCTCGTGATCCTCGACCGATCTGCCTACGATGAAGCGAAGGAAGGCTTTGAGGTTATCTGATCCGTGCAACGCGCGGCCGTGCAAAACCCTCTCCAATTGCGCAAGTTTTTCTTCTCTGGCGATGTGCATGGACGTTACATGAAAACCTGTAACACTGATTTAACGCTCTGTAACACAATGAGTCAGAAGGAAGTAACCGTATTATACGCTCTGTAACTGTCAACGCAAGCATATAGACTGGTATGGTGGCTTTTCCAAAACCCCTGAGGTGAGTGACATTAATTCTATAGGCGATTGGTTCAATTCTGGGCTTTTGGAAGTTCCAAATCGCCACTCAATCTCATCACTAGCTCATTGCTGGAATTTCAATGACTTTCGGGCGGGACCCGTACGACCCGAAGACAACCTTAAAACTAATCCGCTTTGCTGGGATAGATCATTAAGTGGGACAGACCAAAGTCTATGGGGCAGACTTTAGCCTGCCCGTCCGCAACTGGCGACATAGACAGAATTAAAGTCTGTCCCACCTCAACACAGGAGAAAATAAATGAGAACCACCAGCAAAGTCCCTCTGCTCGCGCTGAGTCTGACGTTTTGCCTCGCAATTGTGGCAGCGACATTCGGCACGACGTTCGGGCAGGCCGTATACGGCAGCGTCTTCGGGACAGTGACCGACTCGTCCGGCGCCGCTGTGCCGAACGCGAAGGTGACAATCACCGAAGTCAGCAAGAACGTAAGCGTCACGGCGCAGACCAATCAAGACGGCAACTACACTCTAACGCGCCTCGTCCCGGGCGTCTATCGCGTGAGGGTCGAGGCCACCGGCTTTAAGGCCGGAGTCCTCGAAAGCGTCAGTGTCAGTGTGGATACGTCCAGTTCAGCCAACCTCCAGTTACAGCCGGGCCAGGTCTCGGAGGAGGTGACGATCACGGCCGATGCCGCGCTGCTGAAGACTGACCGCGCCGACGTGGCCACCACCTTCGAGGAAAAGCAGGTTTCCCAGTTGCCGATACTGGACCGCAACTTCACTAAGTTCCTTCTACTCACGCCCGGCACGCAGCAGTTGGGCTGGCAGCACGCATCTTCTGAGAACCCACAAGGCTCAGTACAAATCATCGTCAACGGACAGCCGTTCCATGGCACGGGGTTCCAACTCGACGGGACCGACAACCGCGACCCGATCCTGGGCATCATCGTCATCAACCCGACGCTCGAATCGGTGACCGAGACCAAGATCACGTCCCAGAATTACGACGCCGAATTCGGCGTGGCCACGGCGGGCGTGGCCACAGCGCAGACGAAGTCCGGCACGAACGACTACCACGGCGCGGCCTTCTTGTTCCGGCGCAACGACGAGACGAGCGCCCGCAACCCGTTCTCGCAGTCAGCGAGGAACCAGACGACCAACAAGTTCATCCCAGACACCTTGTGGAATCAGTTCGGCGGCGCATTCGGCGGGCGGATCATCAAGGATAAACTCTTCTTCTTCGGCGACTACCAGGGGACGCGGCGCAAGAACGGGGGCTCGGTGCTGACCACAGTGCCAACGGCGCTGGCCAGGACCGGAAACCTGAGCGAGTATACTTCGAACGGTGTGCGCATTCCCATTTTCGACCCAGTGAACGCCGCCGGCGCCCCGGTTGCGCCTGCCAGCCGCGCCGAGTTCGCCGGCGGCATCATCCCCACGGCGCGCCTCTCACAGCAGGCGCTGCGGCTGATTAATCAACTGCCGCTGCCGAACCGTCCGGGCGTAGAACTCAACTACGCGGCCTCGGGAATCGAGGTCTTCGACAGCGACCAGTGGAACACGCGCCAGGACTGGTATCTGAGCAATAAGTTCCACGTCTTCGGGCGCTACAGCTTCGCCGACTTCACGCGCGGCGGCCCCGGCGCCTTCGGCGACCTGCTTGGCGGCCCGGCGTTCGACAACATCTTCTTTTCGGGCCAGTCGAAAGTGCGCAACCACTCGTTGGCTGGCGGATTCGATTACACGATTAGCGATAGGCTGCTGGCCGATTTCCGGTTCGGCTATTTCCGCTATAAGGTCAATGTGCTGCCGAACGGCGTCGGCTCCAGCCCGGCGGCCGACGCGGGTATCCCAGGTCTGAACGTGGATGACCTCTTTACCTCCGGCATGCCGGCCTTCTACATCAACGAGGCGAATGGTAACCGGCAGGTTCGCTTCGGCTACGCGCTCGGCGTCAACCAGTGCAACTGCCCACTAGACCAGAACGAAAACCAGGTGCAGTTCGTGGGCAACCTCTCGTACTTGAACGGCAACCACAACTTCAAGTTCGGGGCCGACGTTCGTCATGCGCGCAACCTGCGGGTCCCGTCCGATTCGCACCGCGCGGGTGAATTACGCTTCGAACGTGAGAGGACACAAGGCGCGGGCGGCAACGGCGGTCTGGGTCTCGCCTCTTTCCTGATCGGTGATGTGTCTAGCTTCGTCCGCTACACCAGCCCGAGCACCGATGCGCGAGAGCGGCAGAACCGCCAGTTCTTCTACGGCCAGGACACGTGGCGCGCGACGCCGAAATTGACGATCAATTATGGCCTGCGTTGGGAGCTGATCCATCCCGAGTCCGTCAACGCGCCAGGCAACGGCGGATTCCTCGACCTGGATACGGGCGAGATACGCGTCGGCGGAGTCGGCCCGATTGATCTCAGCGGCAATAACCAGATGAATTACAAACATTTCGCGCCGCGCCTTGGCGTCGCATACCAGTGGAAGGACAAGACCGTCATCCGAGCGGGCTACGGGCGGAGCTACGACATCGGCGTCTTCGGCTCGGTCTTCGGCCATTCGGTGACGCAGAACCTGCCGGTGCTCGCGGCGCAAGGTCTCAACCCGGCGACCAGTTTCGACCGAGTCTTCACGCTCGCTTCGGGGCCGCCGGCGCCAGTCTTCCCACAACCGAACCAGCAGACGGGCCGCTTCCCGCTGCCGAACGGCATTTTCACGCGGGCCAGACCCGAGCAGATCAAACTGCCGACGCTCGACGCCTGGAACGTGACCGTCCAGCATCAGCTCTCGCAATCAGTGTCGCTCGAGGCGGCTTACGTGGGCAATAAGGGCACCAACACCTTCACCGGGTTTGGCCCGGCTTTCAGTATTAACCAGCCGAGAGTCGAAGGCTTCAGGGCCGCAGGCGATCCACGAGGCCCGGGGCTCTCGACTAACGATCGCCGGCCGTTTTTCGGGCGCTTCGGGTGGTCTCAGGACATTGACTTCTTCTGCAACTGCGCTTCGAGCAATTACCACGCCTTGCAAACCAAGGCGACCAGGCGGTTCTCGAACGGGTTCTCGCTGCTGGGGCATTACACCTGGTCGAAAGCGTTCAACTACGACGGTGGTTACTTCCCCTTCGACGCGAAGCTCAATTACGGCCCCACCGACACCGACCGCACTCACACATTCGTCGTCTCATCGCTCTACGAATTGCCGTTCGGCAAGGGCAAGAAGTACCTGGGAGGCGCCTCCCGCCTGGGCGATTTGATCATCGGCGGATGGCAGGTCAACCAGATCACCACAATATCAAGCGGGTTGCCCTTCTCGCCGAGCTACGACGGCTGCGGCGCCGACCGCGACACTGGCCCGTGCCGGCCCAATCTCGTAGGCGAAGTAAGCACCGACGGCAATCAAGACCGCTGGTTCACGACTACCGGTGGCCAAGCGCTGGGGAGAGCTCCGGGGGCTCCGGGGTCCTTGGCGCCATTCATCAACCCGGGACAAACGGTCGGTCCGTGGCAGCGGCCTATGCCGGGCACTTTCGGCAACGCCCCGCGCAATTCGCTGCGCGGCCCGTCTTACTTCAACACCGACTTCTCGCTCATCAAGAGCCTTAACTTCAGGGAGAACTTCCGCGGGCAGTTCAGGGCGGAGGTCTTCAACTTCTTCAACAACGTCAACCTCGGCCTGCCCAACGGGTGCGTGGACTGCGGGAGCGGCGGACAGATCACAGGCATAGCCGCCGGCTCGAACATGCGCCAGATGCAGTTCAGCATCCGGCTCGAGTTCTGATCTGAGTTGAAAGAAGTCCGAAACTCGTGGGGGAGCCTAGCGCAGGCTCCCCCTTTTTATTTGATCTGCTGTCGCACACGCCGCAAATTTTCACGGGCTTCAGCGTGGTTCGGGTCGAGGCGCAAGGCCTGCTCGAAGTGCGCCATCGCTTGACGCAACTTCCCCTGACTGATTAGCAGGACGCCCAGCCCGTTATGCGCGTCGGCGTTGTCGGGGTTGAGGCGCAGCGCCTGCTCGTAGTGGAAGACGGCTCGTTCCGAATTGCCCTGCGCGGCCAGGGCGTAGGCGAGATTGGCGTGGGCGTCGGCGCTGTCAGGGTCGAGGCGCGCCGCTTGCTCAAAGTGCGCCGCAGCCTCGGCCAATTTACCCTGCATCCCCAGCGCGCTACCCAGACTGTTGTGCGCGCCCGCGTCGTCCGGCTGCGCGCGCAGCGCTTCGCGGAAATGACTGATGGCTTCTTCAATCTTGCCCTCGCGGAGCAGCAGATTTCCCAGGTTGTAACGAGCGATGACGTAATCAGGCTTGATCCGCAGCGCTTGAAGGTAATGGCTGATCGCCTGCCCGCTTTGCCCGTGTTCCTGCAGCGCCGCGCCGAGGTTCGTGTGCGCGAGGTAACTCTGCGGATTCGCCTGCAACGCCCTGCGGAAGTGAACGGCCGCCTCTTCGATCCTGCCCTTCTGTTGCAGCGCCGCGCCGAGGTTGAAATGCGCCGTGAAATCCGAAGGATATTTCTTCAACCGTCGGCGCATCAACGCCTCCTGCAAAACCATTCGCGCGTCATCACGTGAACGCGGCAATACCTGAAGCCACAAATGACCCATCTCGTCCGTGGCCTTGTCGCCCGCGACTATGCGCTTCGGCGGGCTGTTAGGGTTGCGCGGGTTGGCGGCGGAGTTGTCGTAAGTAAACCGCATCGAGATCACCGTCCCGGCCGGCAGAAAGACTGGGCGCTCGTAGCGATATACCGCTTGCCAATTCAAATCCCAGTCTTTGATCCACACCAGCGGCCTTTTCGTTCCGTCGGGCAATGCGGCGAGAGCCTGCAGGTCTTTTCCTGCGTAATGCGCGTGAGGGTAGACGGCGAGCGCGTCAACGTCCACCGGCAGCGTGAACTCATCGGTGATGACGAAATCTTTCTTTCCCGGCGGGATGTCTATCGCGCCGTCGTGTTCGAGTTGCAATAGCATCGGGAATTTCGACGGCGCACGGTCGGTGAAATACAGCCCGATCCGCGCCTTGATCGTTTCCGGCTTGCCCGAAGGCTGCATATGAAGATTCAAGACCAGGTCCGTCCCCGGCGTGAGCGGCCAGGCCATTTCGTCAGGCTCTACCCACGGCGCAGAGCCGGGCTTCCAGAAGAGGAAGTGACTGTCGGGGTCGAAGCTCTCCGACTCGATCGCCACGTCCATTCCTCCGAATCCGACTTCGGGGTCCTGCTCATCGCGGCGGCGCGACCCTCCGGTTCGGTCGATCAGGATGTTCGCGTGATGGAAGATCTTCTTGTCGCCGGGCAGAAGCTCCACTGCTTTGACATAGCGCGTCTTCGTGACCGGAAGCGGGATCACGAAGTTGCGGAAGAAGTCGGTCGTTCCGGCGGGCAGCGTGTAAGCTTGCGGCATTTCGACGATCAGATCGGGCCGGCCTAACTGCCATGCCTCACTGAAGCTCGGCGCGGGAGGGAGGGCGCCTTTGTCGCCTTCGATCATTCCCTGCTCCATCCACAGGCGAACGGTACTGATCTGCTCGTCGCTCAGCCTGCGAGCGTCGGCGAACTCGCCGTGGCCCGGTTCGGGAAGCCAGGGCGGCATATAGCGGCTCCCGGTCACAGTCACGATCTGCCTCGCGCGTTTTTTGACCTCTTGATATTCGATCAGGCTGAACGGCCCGGCCCCGCCCTCGTGGTGGCAGGCGGCGCAGTTCGCGAAGAGGATCGGCGCGACGTGTTTGTTGAAAGTCATCTGCTGCGGAAGGCGTCCGGTCTCAGCCCGTTTGGAAACCACTGGCGCAAAGAAGGCGGCGGCAATCGCCAGGCAGAAAAAGAAAATACGAGATATGGCGCCGCGGAGTGGCCGCAGGGCGCGAGGATCCGCAGAGAGAGAATGAGAAACGCCCTCTGGCTTTTCTCCGCGACCCCTCTGCTCCTCTGCGGCGGATAATCCGATAAGATTGATCATCACGTTCATTTCAGATCCGAAATGTAACAACCGACCGCCGGAGTAGTTCTGAGTTCAATCGCCGCGCCTTTGACGACTGTGGTGAGAACGTCCTCGAGATCGCGCGCGGCCGGCGCGGGGCGATGTTTTCCTAACGCGGCGTACTGATCGTCAATGCGCCCGCGATATATCATCCGCGCGCCGGAGCGATTGAAAACAAACACCGCCGCCTCCGGAGTCACGCTGACGCCGGTCGCTTTGACCAGTTCGTGTCGCGGGTCGCGCAGCGCCTCACAGTTGTAATCGTATTCTTTGACGTGCCGGCGAATCGAGTCGGGCGGCGTGTCGGCGTCAGGATAGACCAGCCAGAATTTCACCTTTTCTGGCGCGAACGACGCGCTCAATCGCCCCACTTCCGGCGCGTAACGCTTTGAAATCGGGCAGTCGAGTCGAGTAAAGATGAAGACAACGGCCTTCGCGCCCTGATCCGCGAGCGGGTTGACGCTTTTACCTTCGAGATCGAGCAATCTCAATTGTGACAGAGAGGCATTGTCCCCATAGACCGCCGCGGCCGTCGAGAATGCGGCGGCTATCACAATGAAGCTCGCGATCAGACTTCCCCTCATGCGTTTGACGACTCCGAAAATCGGGTTGCGGTTCGGTGTTTAGACCAAAATACTACAAAAGCGCTTCTCTGTCCGCCATTTTTGGGAATGTGAACCTCTTCAAACGGCAAATGACAAATGACAAATGACAAATGACAAATGACAAATGGCGGTGGCGCCTCCCTTGCTTTCTTACACTTGGAGCAGGAAGAGAGAAGAATGCCCGAAGTAGCCCTCTTAGAAGGGCCTGAAGATCGGCTTTGTGACTCCGTTACGGTAAGTAGATCAAAACGATGGTGAAACACAAGCCCCGCATCCTGATCATCGAGGACGATGAATATTCGCGCGAAGCGGTTGAACATCTGCTCAAAGCAGAAGGCTGTGAAACGAGGTCGGCTGCCGGCGGCGTCTCGGGCTATCGCGCGGCGCGGCGTTTCTCGCCCGACGTCATAGTTCTCGATCTGAACCTGCCGGACATCGACGGCCAGAGGGTGCTCAGAAAACTTCGCGCCAATCGCGTCCTGGGCCAGGTTCCGATCATCGTCATCACCGGCTACAGCCGCGATGAAATTCCTGCGGGGGTCAGTTCCAGCGCGGATTTCTGCATCACCAAGCCGGCTTCGTTCGACGACGTGATTCAGGTGGTCTTCGATCTGCTGCGGCGCGGCGCGGCGGCCTGAGAGAGTCGAGGATCGAGGAGCGAAGGAGGGGAGTGGGGAATGGGCAGTGG
>DATEMG010000129.1:0-3545 GCA_035275805.1 Blastocatellia bacterium | reverse complement strand
CGGCGTATGGATCGCAGGCTGTATGAAGCCGGGATGGTCGGCGCGGTGAAATAAAATGGCGCCGTTCTATCGTGGGCTTCAAGTCGTACTACCCTCCTGAAAGCTCTTCTAAAACCTTCGGATCGAGCACGCCGGTCGGCTTCACGCGATGTTCGGTGTAAACCTGTTGAATCAACTTGGCCACCAGCCCAGTCCAGCCGGTTTGATGACTGGCGCCAAGCCCCGCGCCGTTGTCGCCGTGGAAGTATTCGAAGAAGTGAATCAGGTCGCGCCAGTTTTCGTCGCGCTGAAATTTTTCTACACCGCCGTATACGGGCCTGCGCCCGTCTTCGCCCCGCAGGAAGAGTTTGATCAACCGCCGCGACAACTCCTGGCTGACCTCCCAGAGGTTCATCATTTTTCCCGATCCTGTAGGGCATTCGACTACGAAGTCGTCGTGGTCGCAATCGTGAGTGAAGTACTCGTGATACTTCTGCAGCGATTCGATGATCAGGAAATTGACCGGGAACCACACCGGCCCGCGCCAATTGGAGTTGCCGCCGAACAGCCCGGTCTGCGATTCCGCCGGCTCGTAATCGACTCGGTGCTCGACGCCCTCGACGTAGACCCGATACGGATAGTCCTGATGGAAGCGCGAAAGCGAGCGGATGCCGTACGGTGATAGAAACTCGTTCTCGTCCAGCATCACCTTCAAGACCTGCCTCAAACGATGGCTATTGACCAGAGATAGGAAACGCTGAACGCCGGTGGGCGTGGTCATCGTCTCGATGAAGTCGCCGAATTCAGAGAGGTTGTCAATGAACCATTGCATCCGCCGTTTGAATCCGGGCAGGTTGTCGATCACTTCGGAACTCAGATTCTCAACCGCGAAGAGAGGGATCAATCCGACCATCGAGCGCACGCGCATGGGTAAGCTGCGGCCGTCTGGCAGCAGCATCACGTCGTAATAGAACCCGTCGCGCCGGTCCCACAACTCGATGCGTCTGTCGCCGATGTTGTTCATCGCGCGCGAAATGTAGACGAAATGCTCCAGGAACTTCGAAGCCACGTCTTCATAAGCCCTGTTCTCTTTAGCCAATTCAAGCGCGATCACCAGCATGTTCAGGCAGTACATCCCCATCCAGCTCGTCGCGTCCGATTGCTCCAGGTGGCCGCCCGTCGGCAGTTTCGCGCTGCGGTCGAAGACGCCGATGTTGTCCAGGCCCAGGAATCCGCCCTCGAAAACGTTGTTGCCCCCGGCGTCCTTGCGGTTGACCCACCAGGTGAAGTTCAGCAGCAATTTGTGAAAGACGCGTTCGAGGAAGGCGCGGTCGGACCTGCCCCAATGCTTCTGCTCGATCTTGTATACGCGCCACGCTGCCCACGCGTGGACCGGGGGATTGACGTCGCCGAAGTTCCATTCGTAAGCCGGCATCTGGCCGTTCGGGTGCAGGTACCATTCGCGCAGCATCAGGATCAGTTGCTCTTTGGCGAAGTCTGGGTCTACGAGGGCGAGCGGCAGGCAGTGAAAAGCCAGGTCCCACGCGGCGTACCACGGGTACTCCCATTTGTCCGGCATCGAAATGATGTCTTCGTTGTGCAGGTGTCTCCATTCGTGGTTGCGGCCTTGCCGCCTCGACCTCGGCGGGTCGGGCTGGGCCGAGTCGCCGCGCAGCCAGCGCCGCACGTCATAGTGGTAATACTGCTTGCTCCACAGCATCCCGGCGAAGGCCTGTCGCTGAATGTTCTTCGCGTCTTCACTCGCGGCGCCGGGTTGAACCTTCGCGTAAAATTCATCGGCCTCGCGGCGGCGCGCGGCGAACATCTCTTCGAAGTCTTCTCCGAGCATTTCGCCTTTAGGCTCGTTCGTCGTCAATCGCAATTTGACAGTGACCGTATCGCCTGCGCCAATGTTAAGCTGGTAACGGGCCGCGGCCTTGGTTCCCGTCAATTGCGGATTGACGGCGTCACGGTCGCCGTTTACCACGTAATCGTTGATCCCGTCCTTGACGTATTTTATCGAGTTCTCGGCGCCGAAGACTCGTTTGAGGTTGGTTTCGTTTTCGGTGAAGAGAAGCTCGGGAGAACTTTCGGGCAATTGGGCGCAGATCAACCATCGCAGCGGCATTTCGAAATGACGCAATCGAACGGCGAGCAGATCGGGCGTCGTATCTTCGCGCCGCAATCGCGGACGCCGCTCGTCGACGCCCCACGACCAGGTGTTGCGGAACCAGACCGTCGGCAGCAGGTCGAGCCTCGCCTTTTCCGGCCCGCGATTGACCACGCTCGCGCGGATCAAAATGTCTTCGACGTCGGCCTTCGCGTATTCGACGGAGACGTCAAAATACCGATCCCCATCGAAGACGCCCGTATCGAGCAACTCGTATTCCAGGTCTTTGCGCCCTCGGCGGCGCGCCTCTTCGACGAGCTGTTCGTACGGGAACCGGGCCTGCGGGTACTTGTACAAAAACTTCATGTACGAATGCGTCGGCGTCGAATCGAGGTAGAAGTAATATTCCTTCACGTCCTCGCCGTGATTGCCTTGCGGCCCTGTCAAACCGAACAGCCGCTCTTTCAAAAACGGGTCTCGCCTGTTCCACAGAGCTAAGGCGAAGCAGATCACCTGATGCCGATCGCTGATACCCGCGATGCCGTCTTCGTTCCAACGGTATGCCCGCGACCGCGCGTGATCGTGCGGGAGGTAATCCCAGGCGTCGCCGCCGGCGGAATAGTCCTCGCGCACTGTGCCCCAGGCGCGTTCGCTCAAATACGGCCCCCACCTTTTCCAGTGCTTTTCGCGGGAGCTCGACTGTTGCAGGCGTTTTTCTTCTTGGTTCATAGCTATCTGCTGAATTACATTAATGCCGGATATGGCAGAGCCGGAGGGATTTTAGCAGCTTTGCCGGGGCGCTAGAACAGCTTATTGTGGGGCTCGCGGATTTGCTCGCCGATTTGATTACCACGACGGCCTGGAATGAATGAGAGGTCATCTATGAACAGGATGCTTGCTGCCTTATTTATCATCGTTTGCTTCACCCCAGGTTTCGCAAAAACCGGGGATTTGCAGGTTCTCTCGGATATTCTGGAAGAAAGAATAAAATCCCGCCGGCCTGAGTGGGAGTTGTTGAACAAACATGTCGACGACCATTCGATGTTGATTGAATGGAAAAACGCTTTGCCCGAAAAAAAGGAAACGTACTATACGATCATCATTATTACACCCTCAATCGCCGCGGCTGCGAAGACGCTCGCCGAAGCCCCTCCCTCGTCAGCCGGTAACAGGGGAGTGGAGATACAGGGAGTAGGACAAGACGCGCGGTTGGTAGAACATAAGCGCGGCTCCCAGATTTCGATCGAATTCAGGGAAGAGAATTTTATAGTCAGGCTTGTGGCGCCGTCCGAACCGAAGGGCAGACGATTCGCACGGTACATAATTGATTCCATTGCCACTCTTCAGCAAAGAAAATGAACCCCGGCTTCTTCACCCCACGGTTTGTCATTTTGCACAGGTCGCTCATGGCAAATGGCCCATGCTTCAAATAAACAACGGGCGCCGGCGACTTCAG
>DATEMG010000128.1:0-16191 GCA_035275805.1 Blastocatellia bacterium | reverse complement strand
CTCGCATCACGCCTCGTTCCCCGCCCGGACTACTTCGACCGAGCAACGCGCGCGCGCCGCGACTCCCAACGATACGCTGCCGATCAGAAATCTTTCGAGCCGCCCCATCCCTTTGGACCCGACGAAGATGCAGTCGGCCATCAAATCTTCCGCCTCGCTGCACAGCAACGCTTTCGGCTCCCGCTCTCCCACCACTATCGAAACCTTTAGCCCCGCCGATCCGAGCTTTTCCGCCGCGCCTTCCGCCGCCGCCTTCACCCGCTCAGTTTCTTGCGCGATCCACTCGGCATAATTAACAGCAGTCCCCGGATCGCTCGTCGGAGGAATCGACCAGGCCGAATTGACGATCCGGACCTGGCTGCCCACTGGCCAGTCTCGTGAAGCGATCTCCTCGACCGCCGCATCAGCCTCTTCAGATCCGTCTATGCCGACGACGAGTCGGGCCGGCACGTCGGGTTCGACAATTCGCCCACGCGCCACGCGCACCGAACAGCGGGCTTCATTGACCACCTTCTGCGAGACGCTGCCGAAAAACAACTCGCCCAGCGCTGTGCGGCCATGCGAGCCGACCACAATCAAATCGGGGAGCCATTCATCGGCCCTGGCGATGATCTCGCGCCCTGGCGATCCGATGCCCGCATCAACCAGGATTTTCCAGCCGGGGAAGAGCTGTTGTATTCGGGACTGCGCCCGCCTGGCCAGCGCCAATGAATTCTTCTCTTCCTCCAAAAGGCTTTTGGCGAAGGTAGTCTCAACCCCGCCGATGCTGGTCGGAGCGGGGACCAATTCTTCAGCAATAGTCAAGACTATAGCTTCGGCTCGACGCGGCAACCCGGCCCGCTTCAGATCGTCAATGGCCGATTCAGCGCACTCTGAGCCGTCGTAAGCAATCAGAATCTTCATTCGGTCTCTATCATTCGTCATCTTTTCCTCCAGTTTTAATGAGTATCCTGTAGCGTGACTGAGCAACCACTGTGCCGCCGATTCCCGCTGTCATTCGCTATGAAAAGTCGAACAAAACCGGCGCCGGTGTGTGTTTTTGCGCATTCCGCCGCCGCGAATCGGGGAATATTTCGCTGAATTGAAATGATTGACGGCGAAAGTCGAGGCTTTGCGGGCGGTGTCCGCTGGCACATAGGTTGCTCTTTTTCATTGCCAGTGATTGCTCGCCGGTTATTCGTAACGAGCCGGGCAATATCACGCCAATCAAACGAGGAGAACGAAACTTATGAAATCCCAACAGGCTATACAGACCACTAAACAACAGACTCCGGCCAGCCCCATATTCGTCGAGGCTGAAAAGCTCTTTGAGCAGATGAAGGAGTTTTCGCAATCCGTCGCACGACGCGCTTACGAATACTTCGAGGCGCATGGACGCGAGTTCGGCAACGACCTTGAAGACTGGTTCCGCTGCGATGGCGGCTCAAGATAACGCTTATGGCAAAGCAATTGCTCAGCAAAGGTCGAATCACAAAATGTGGGTAACGCTATGGCAAAAGAGAAGATTTTGATTGTTGATGACGAGCCGATGATTCGGTGGACGCTAAATGAAGCGCTACGCGGATGGGAATACGACACCGTCGAGGCCGGCACTGTCGCCGGCGCGCTCGCCTCCTTCGAGGCGGATCGCCCGACGGCCGTGCTGCTCGACATCAACCTGCCCGACGGCTCGGGACTCGACGCGCTGCGCCAGATCAAGAAACGCCAGCCGCAGGCCGTCGTGATTATGATCACGGCAAACGTGCTGATAGAAGACACTATTGCGGCGCTGCGCGGCGGCGCTTACGACTTCATCGGCAAGCCCGTCAACCTGAACGAGCTTCAGGTGACAATACGCAACGGCATCGAGGCTGGAAAACTTCGTAAGGAGGTCAATTCGATGCGCCGCGACCTGGCGCGCGAATTCAGCTTCGACCAGATTGTCGGCGAATCCCCGGCGATGAAGAGAATGATTCAGCTTGCCCACAAGGTCGCCGAGAGCGAAGCCTCATCGGTGTTGCTGCAGGGCGAGAGCGGGACGGGCAAAGACCTCGTCGCCAAGGCGATCCGTTATGGATCTCGCCGCGCCGACCGGCCGTTCGTCGCTATCAACTGCGCGGCGATCCCGGCTACGCTGATCGAGAGCGAGCTTTTCGGCTATGAGAAAGGCGCATTCACCGATGCGAAGGGGCGCAAGGAAGGGTTGTTCGAGCAGGCTGAAGGCGGAACGATCTTCCTGGACGAGATCGGCGAACTCGAGATCGGCTTGCAGGCGAAGCTATTGCGGGTGCTCGAAGAAGGCGCGTTCAGGCGAGTCGGCGGCTTGAAGGATTTGCCGCTCGACGTGCGCGTGATCGCCGCTTCCAACCGCGATCTGAAGACCGAAAGCGAGGCCGGAAAATTCAGGCTCGACCTTTACTACCGCCTCTCCGTCATCCAGATAGATCTGCCGCCGCTGCGCGAGCGCGGCGACGACGTGTTGCTGCTCACCGATCACTACATCAAAAGCTTCGACGAAAAGCTCAGGAAGCGCATCCGCGGGATTACGCCCGAAGTGGCGGAGATTTTCCGCAGCTACGGTTGGCCCGGCAACGTGCGCGAGCTGCGCAACGTGATCGAGCGGGCGATGATCCTCGAAGATGACGATCTGATCACTCCGAGCTGGCTGCCGCGCGGCGTCACGCCGGAAGCCCGGTTTATTGCGCGGCCGCAAGAAGCCGTATCGACGCGAGCCGGGGCTGTCGCTCAGAAGGCCGCGAACACAAGTCTTGATGAGCCGTTCCATCTGCCGCCCGAAGGAGTTCAACTCGAATCTGTGGAGATGAGCCTGGTCGAACAGGCGATCAATCGGAGCGGCGGCAATCAGACACGGGCAGCTGAGCTGCTGGGCATTTCGCGCGATCAGTTGCGCTATCGCTTGAAGAAACTAGAAGGAACTGCCACCGGCGCGCTTGGTTGAAATATGAATAACAAACAAACACCCGCTATCGAATTCCGCAACGTCTCAATCAGCTTTGATGACGTGCAGGCGCTGCGAAATGTCAGTTTCACGCTGCCGCACGGCCAGATGATCTGCATCACCGGCGATTCGGATTCCGGCAAATCGGTCTTGCTGCGGCTAGCGCTCGGATTCTTGCGTCCGGATGAAGGCCGGATTTTCATCAATGGCCGGGAGATCACGGTGATGGAAGAAGATGACCTGCTCGCAGTGCGGCGCGAAGCGATGGGAATGGTCTTTCAGGACAACTCGTTCTTCTCGGGTCAGACAGTTTACGAAAACACCGCCTATCGCCTGGACGACCGCGGCTGGCCCGAAGACGAGATCGAACGCGCTGTCGTCGAGGTCTTGACCTTCGTCGGATTGGAGAAAGATCAGGAGAAACAGGCGGAAGACCTTTCGGAGGAATGAAACGCCGGCTGGAGTTGGCGCGCGCGTTGGTCGGTTGGCCTTCGATTATGCTGCTCGACGAGCCGACGGCGGGGCTGGACCCGATCAACGCGCGCCACGTGCTCGACCTGATCATCCGCGCGCGCGACCTGCATCACACCTCTTCGCTGCTTGGCGCCAAGGCGCTTCACGAAATCCCGTATCTCGCCAGACACCGGGCGCGTGAAGGCGCGCAGGGCGGTTATGTGGAGCCGGTCGCCGGTTACGTCCCCGGCGTTCAGGTATGTCTTCTCGAAGAAGGAAGAATCGCTTTCTTCGGGAGTCCGCAGGAATTCGCGCAAAGCTCACTGCCCGCAGTTCAACATATGCTTCACCCGATGACCGAAGCGACCCATGGCAGGCTTGATGTGGACGATCCCTGGCGGCAGAACCGTAAAACCGAACTCTTCACCCACTACAAAGCTACAGGTCATTACCTGAATAAGACTGGTTGAATGACTTGTTGCAGAGCGGGAAGTCCGGCACGATGTTCTTGAGCAGCGCGAAAGAGAGCGCGGGCCAATTGACGAATGATGGGTCTTTCACCTTCACGCGATATATCCGGCCTTTCTCATCGGCCATCACCCAGTGGACGATTGCGCCGCGCCAGCCTTCGACGATCCCGAAAGCTGGTTCGAAAGCGGTCAGAGGGCCGAGTGGCGTAACCAACGGGCCTGTTCGCAGGTTGCCTGCCGCCACTCGGATCAGGTTCACGGATTCGCGGACCTCTTCGACGCGGACCATCGTGCGCGCGTAGACATCGCCCGAAGTGTATACCGGCGTCCTCCACGGAAGCTTGTTCAACTCCCCATACGCTGCGAAGGGGTGATCACGGCGCGCGTCAACGTCAATTCCCGAGGCGCGCGCAACATAGCCAAGTCCCCCGTGATCGACGGCGGTCTGATGGGTGAGCGCGCCCGTCCCCTCCAACCGGTCCATCAGAATCGTATTGCCGAGGCAGATTTCAACGATCTCGTTGAAGTCTTTGAGAATCGCATCAAGTTCCTCAGGCAGATTGAGCCCTTGAGGCATATCGTGGCCGACGCCGCCAGGCGTGACGCCTCCTCGCAGCAGGCGATTTCCGGTGAGTCGTTTGTTCAGCCGCAGCAATCGCTCGCGCAATCGGAAACAATGCGCGTGCGCGAAGGCGAATCCGGTGTCGTTGGCGATCATTCCGAAGTCGGCGATGTGGTTGTAGAGCCGCTCCATCTCGAGTAGGATCACACGCAGGAAGCGCGCGCGTTCAGGGACTTCAGTCCCGGCCAAGGCTTCGAGCGCCTGGCAATAGGCTAACGAATGGCCAATGGTCGTATCGCCTGAAATGCGCTCGGCTAGTTCCACTCCTTCCGCAGGCAAACGGCCTTCAAACAGTTTCTCCGTGCCCTTGTGCGTAAAGTAGAGCCGAATCTTGAGGTCGATCACCGTCTCGCCAACGACGCTAAAACGGAAGTGCCCAGGCTCGATGACGCCCGCGTGAACCGGGCCGACGGGAATCTCATAAACGCCTTCGCCGCCTACTGGCAGGAACGGGAACGGCGCTCCGTCGTCCTTGAAATCATCGCGCGGCGCGGCGTCCTTGCGCAGCGGGAAGTAATCTTCCGGCCAGAACGCGTGTCTCACGAGCGGTCGCTTATCAGGATGGCGAACGGCTTTAATCCCGAACAGATCATAAATCTCGCGCTCAAAGCGGGAAGCCGGATAGTAGAACGTGGCCAGCGAGGTGATCGCCAGACGTTCGGGCGAGACATCTTTGGTCGCATGCAGAAACCAGTCTTCGCTGTCCTGCGCGAATAGATAATGAATCTCGAAGACGCCTTTGTCCCCGCGACGGTCATTGGCGACCATCAGGATCAGCTCGGCATTGAAATCGCGCCGCAGAAATTCGGCCAGCGCCGGCGCATCGCCGCGCGTAATCCGGCAATGAAGCTCATTGTCGCGCCTGATCAGTATGTCGGTAGCGCGCCCCCTGAGATATTCGGTAAGGGCCGACTTCAATCGAGTAAAGTCAGTCATCGGGAAACTATCCTCACAATCTGATCGAGCAGGGTTTCAAGCGGCGCGGGCAGCGTCAGTCCAAGCGCCACCAACACTAACAGTCCGAGCAGCATCGGTGCCACACGCCAGCCTGGTGTCTCGCCCGCAGTGACCTCGGCGGGCGCTTCGCCGTACAGCATGCGGTTGAGACGCGTAATGAACGAGACGAAGGCCACCAACAGCAACAGCAACGCCGCCCCCATAAGCCACGGATGATGTTGCGCGAATCCGGCGCGGAAGAGCGCGAATTCCGAAATGAACATCCCGAACGGCGGCAGCCCCACGAGCGCCAGCAATCCGGCGGCGAACAGCCCGCCCGTCCACGGCGCCACCTTGAGCAATCCGCGAGCCTGTTTGATGGCCGACGATCCGTATTTCCGCTCGATGTCGCCCGCGAGAAAAAACATAAGCGATTTGGCGGCGGTGTGATTGACCAGATGCAGCAGCGCGGCGAATACGCCCGCCGCGCCCAGTCCCAGTCCGAAACAGATCAAGCCGGTATGCTCGACGCTCGAATAGGCCAGCATCCGTTTGTAATTGCGCGATTGAGCGACGCTGAATGCGGCGATCGCGAGCGACAGGAGACCGAGGGTGAGCAGCAGGTTGTCGGCGTAATGACCTTTGATCGCGGCGTCCGCCACGACCTTCCAGCGCAATATGGCGTACATCGCCACGGCGAAGAGCGCGGACGACATCAGCGCGGCCAGCGCCGGAGGCGCTTCGCCGTAGGTGTCCGGCTTCCACGTGTGCATCGGCGCTATTCCGGCTTTCGTCCCGTAGCCGACGAACAGAAATACGAAGGCGAGCTTCATTACCTCAGGGTGCATTGCGGGCGCGTTTTGAACCAGCACGGGCCAATTAAGCGCGTTCTCGGCCCGCCCCGACAGCGCCACGAAATCGAAATAGCCGAGCACCGTCCCGGCGAATGCCAGCGCGATCCCCACCGAGCCGATGAGGATGTATTTCCACGAGGCCTCCACCGAGGATTTGCTGCCAGTAAGCGGAATTAACAGCGCCGAGAAGATGGTCGTCGCTTCGAGCGCAACCCACATGATCGCGACGTTGTTTGCCGACACCGCAAACAGCATCGAGAAGATAAACAGGTTGATGAGGACTTGGTAGCGCCGCAACTGCGCTTGTTTGTAATCCGTTTCCGTTCCGACTCCTGGGCTTAGAAACAGTGTGAGCGTAGACGCCGCCGTCACACAGACCATCAGCAGCGCCGACAGGCCGTCGGCGCGCAGCAGTTCGCCCGGCCCGAAGACAGGCGCTTCGGCGCCACGCGCTGCCTGACCGGCGAAAGCGAGCGCCGCGCTGAGCGGCAGCAGCGACAACAGCGCATTGAGCCATCCGACCATCGTGCGGTACGGGCGAACAACATAAGCGACTAGCGCCGAAATAAGAGAAGGGAGCAAAAGCAAAAGGAACTTCATCATTCTTTGCGCAGGATACTCCACCCATAAACGCTTCGTTTTGGGTGGAGAGGAATGCGCTACCCCTTTCGCATGTAAAACACTTGTCTCATGTAAAACACTTGTGGCATATTATGCGGATGGGTGTTCACCTCTCGATAAAGGCAAAATTGGTCATGGCCGCTACCGCCAGGCAAGAACTCAAATCCACTTTGGAAGAGTTCAATCGCGCCTGCAACACTCTTTCCGAACTCGCCTTTCAGCGTGATTTGCATCGCAAATACGACATCCATCACCAGGGCTATCGCCTGATCCGCCAAGAAACCAATCTTCCCGCACAACACGTGATCAACGCGATCGCCAAGGTCAGCGCCGTTTACACTCGTGACTCGAATAAGTGGCATCAATTCAAACCGCATTCTTCCCTGCGATACGACGCCAGATCGATGACTCTTCGTCCTGACTGACAGACCGTCTCGCTGGCGGTCTGTCACAAACACCGCATCACAGGCCAGTTGCAGATGTCGGCCAGGATGCGCAAACAACTTCGCCAGGGCAAACTCGGCTCCGCCGAATTGGTCTATCGCAAGGGGAACTTCTACCTGCATATTTCGATCACGATCCCGGCGCCGGAGCTTACACAACCACAGGGCAGTCTAGGCGTCGATCTTGGCTTCAACCGCGTAGCTGTGACGTCTGACAATAAATTCCACACGGCGAAGAATATTCGCCACAAAAAATCCTGCTACAAAAGGACGAGACGATCTCTCCAGGCCAACGGCGGCAAGAGCGCCAAACGAGCGCTCAAGCGTGTCTCTGGCCGTGAAAGGCGTTTTGTCGCGGACACCAATCACTGCGTCAGTAAACAACTCGTGGCTGACGCCAAGGCGAACAATCAACGGATCGTCCTTGAAGATCTGGAGGGGATTCGTGAGACCGGCAAGGCGAAATGCGTCCACGAATGGAGTTTTGCCCAACTGCAATGGATGATCCGCTACAAAGCGGCCAGCGCAGGAGTGGAAGTCGTATATATCGACCCTCGGTACACATCTCAGACCTGTTCTAGATGTTTGCATCTGGGTGTCCGTCCGAATCAATCGAAATTCGAATGCCGCGATTGCGGCTATCAGATCAACGCAGATCTGAATGGAGCGAAATCAATCGCCAAAAGGCATGACCTAGTGGCGATGGGCCGCTACTTCTGCGGATATCCGTGGAAGGGAGTCAACCGGCCCGAAGCGGTTCGTTCTTCTGAAAAGAAGCGTCAAGCACGAAACCTGAAACCGCAAGCTCCATCTACAGCGCGTCCTCGCGCTTAGATGGAGTAGTTGACTCAATGCCTCAGGCGACTGAGCTGCTCCACGTCAATAGATTCAAACGTGTCTTTTATCTGGTAGACCAGAATCTGCATCACCAGAAATCCCATCAGTACGTCCAGAAAAACGCCGAGTTCGACAATCAGCGGAATCCCATAGGCGCCGAGCGCGGCCAGCAGCGCGATGCCGTTTTCCAGAACCAGGAAGCCGATGATCTGCGAGAACGCCTTGCGCCGCGAGATGATCACGAAGACGCCGACCAGGACCAGGCCGACCGCCAGCGGAATGCCGTTGCGCGTTGGCAACTTGCTGACCATCACCAGCGGGCGAGTGATGGCGTACGAAAGCGACACCAGCAGCCCGGCGATGATCAGCGAAGTGGCGATGTTGACGTATGGCTGCGCTTCCCTCTTGCCGCCGACCCGCTCGTGGAGCCGCATCAGGTAACCCGGAATGATGATGGCCTTCAACACAACCAGAATAACTGCCACGATGTAAAGCTCGCGATTGTGGCCGAAATATCCGATCAACACGAAGGTCAGCGCCAGCGCCAGCGACTGCCAGCGGAAAGCCCGGACGTACGCGGCTAGGCTCCGCCGCCACAGCAGCGAAATTCCGAAAAGCAACACCAGGCTCGACCCTAATGTCGCCAATTGCGCGAAGATCGCATCATTACCATTCATCGCTTCACCTCAGCAGAAAAGAAGACGTGACCGAAAGCAGCGCCAGCACGAATGAAACGCCCAGCAGTTCGGGCACGCGGAACAGCCGCAGCTTGGCGATGCGCGTCTCGATCAAGGCCACCGCCAGCCCGAGCAGCGCCAGCTTGACGATAAGCGCGATCACGGCGATTGCGAGCGCGCCCGGCGTGAGCGCGGTCGCAACTCCCCAGGGCAGAAACAGATTCGCCAGCAGAGAGAAGAATACGAGCAGCTTCAGCCCGGCAGCCCACTCGACCAGCGCCAGGTAGCGTCCCGAATATTCCAGCGTCATCGCTTCGTGGATCATCGTCAGCTCGAGGTGCGTCGCCGGATTGTCCACCGGCAGCCGCCCAGTCTCGGCCAGCGTGACGATGAAGAGCGCAGCGAAGCCGAGCAGATGGCCGGGATTGATGACCGCTCCCGGGTGCGAGAGCGTCTGCGCCACGATCTGGCCGAGATTGGTCGAGCCCGCGCCTACGGCCAGGCCGAAGATCGCCAGCGCAATCGTCGGCTCTGCGATCGCGGCGACCGTCATCCCGCGGCTCGCGCCCATCCCGCCGAACGCCGTGCCAGGGTCCAAACCCGCCAGCGCCAGAAAGAACGTTCCAAGCAACATCAGGTAGACCACAGTCAACAAATCGCCGACCGCATCGAGTGGCAGCGGCGCGGCGACGAGCGGGACGAGCATCGTCACCGCCACAGTCGTGGCGAATATCAGATACGGCGCGAAGCGAAAGAGCCACGAGGCGTTGCGCGAGACGACCGCCTCCTTCCCGAAGAGCTTGTGCAAATCGTAGTAAGGCTGCCACAGCGGGGCGCCGCGACGGCCCTGCAACCGCGCCTTGACCATGCGAATAAACCCCACCAGCCCCGGCGCGAGCAGCAGCGCCAGCAAGGCCTGTCCGATTTCAAGCAAATAAGGAATCATTGTTCACCAACGCGCCGATATGAGCAGGACGACCAGGGCGATCGCCACGTAAACGAGATAGAGATGGAGCGAGCCAGACTGCAAGTGGCGCACGTTCACGGCCAGCAGCCTGACAAACCACAGGCACGGCTCGTAGACATACTTCTCGAACCACGGCGTGATCTCGCTTTTGTATTCGATGGATTGGACGAAATATTTCGACTCCGGGTGGAAATCTATCGTCAACTCCTTCGTCGGGCGATAAAGTTCCGCGAAGACTCGTCGCAGCGGCTCGGCGAAAGATGTCGCTGTGTATTCCATGCGCGGCGTCTGCCCTATGCGTCCGCAGCCCCACGAATCGCTCACGCGCAGTCTGCGATTGGCGCGCAACGCGCGTAGCGCCAAAGGCATCAGGCCTAGAATTACGAGAACGCCGACCGCCAGGAGCGCCGGTGAGACGCGAGACGCGCCGCCAGGAGTGGCGAGCGAGAGTTCAAGCGTGAACGCAGGGTGAGTGTCGGGCAGCCCGCCGAGGCCGGCCAGAACCCGGCCCAGGGCCGGAACGACGAGGAATGGAGCGAGACCGAGCGCGATGCAGGCGAACGCCAGAATCGCCATTCCCGCGCGCATCGAGAACGGCGATTCCGACGCATGTTCGGCTTCGTGCGAGCGCGGGATCGCCAGAAACGTAATGCCGAAAGCTTTGACGAAGCATGCGGCGGCCAGCCCGCTCGTCAGCGCAAGCATGCCGACTGCGACAGGCATCATCACAGCGACTTCGGGCTTCGGAATGTTGAAGCCGCCGAGAAGCGACTGGAAGACCAGCCATTCGGATGCGAAGCCGTTGAGGGGCGGCAGCCCGGAGATCGCAATCGCGCCTATCAGAAAGCATAGCGCCGTCACCGGCATGCGTTTGATGAGCCCTCCCATCTCTTCCATATTGCGAGTGTGAGCGCCATGCAACACCGAACCCGCGCCGAGGAAGAGCAGCCCCTTGAAGCTCGCGTGGTTGAGCGTGTGATACAAGCCGCCGATGAAACCCAGCGCCGCGAGCGACGTCAAGCCGTAACTGTGAAAGATCAATCCCGCCCCGATGCCGATCAGGATGATGCCGATGTTCTCGACCGAGTGGTAGGCCAGCAGCCGCTTCAGATCGTGCTCCATCAACGCATAGAGCACGCCGAGTAGCGCCGAGAGAGCGCCCACGCCCAGCACGACTCCACCCCACCAGACTGGCCCGCCCCCGAGCAGATCGAGCGTCACGCGAACCAACCCGTAAATCCCCATCTTGATCACCACGCCCGACATCAGCGCCGACACATGGCTGGGCGCGACCGGGTGCGCCATCGGCAGCCAGACGTGCAGCGGAACAATCCCCGCCTTCGATCCGAACCCGAAGAGCGCCAACACGAAGATCACGTTACGCAGGCCGCCGCTGAGCGCCGCAGCGTTCGAGCGCATTCCTTCGAATGAAGCCGTCAGATCGCCTCCCGCCATCAGCAGGAACATCGACGTCAGCGCGGCGAATCCGGCGTGCGTCATGGCGATGTACCAAACGGCGGCGCGCACGGTCTCCGCCCTGTCGTGCTCGGTCAACACCAGCCAGTAGGCCGATAGTGACATCACCTCCCAGGCTATCAGGAACGTCAACGCGTTGTCGGCCATCACTTGAAGACCGAGCGCCAGCAGCAGCAGGTTGAGCATCGCGCCGGCCATTCGCAGCGAATAACGCCCCTCGTAGTTCGCGCCGTACCCGAAGCCGTAAATGGCGGCCGCCAGTCCGATCAAACCGATGATGACCAGAAAGAACGATCCCAGTCCGTCCAGCCGCAGCATCAAGCCGCTGACCGGCAAGATCCGCGCCAAGCTGAACGTAAGTGATTGACCTGTGACCAGCGCCGTTACGCCCAGCAGCAGACACGCCGCTGAGCCGATGCCTGCGCCGAGCGCGGCGCCGCCTCTGGCAATGACGCCTTTGCCTGCGACAAGCGAAGCGATTGCGCCCACGATCCAGGCTGTTATCATTCCAAGGAAAATGATTCTCAAGTACATCGTATCTTAAACGCTTGCTATCATTGACTCCTGGCCACTAGCCTGTGCTCCCTATCGTAGTAGGCAAAGCTCTTCCACCTTAACGTCTCGCCAGTCGCGCTGAGGGTATCTACAGCGCTTTCCGGTTCCTCATCTCTTTTCTGACCGACAGGGGGGATCACTGCCCGTAGAGACTCGTCGGGCGACGAATGTACAGTGGTTTGCGCTTCCTCCAAATGCCGGATCACCGGAAGAACAACGACGGGAAGGGAGTTGTGGCTCATCAATAAAAAAATCATCGAGAGTTCGGCAATCTATGAATCGCCGCCAGAATCCCGCGCAAAATATCAATCGGTTCAGGCGGACAGCCGGGCACAATGACATCCACCGGAATCACTTTGTCCACGCCGCCGACGACGGCGTAACCGCCTTTGAAGACGCCACAATCCCGGGCGCAATCGCCGACCGCAACGACGATCTTCGGCTCGGGAGTGGCCTCGTAAGTCAGTCGGAGCGGTTCGGCCATGTTGCGCGTCACCGGCCCGGTCACGAGCAAACAATCGGCGTGGCGCGGCGAGGCGACGAAATGCAGGCCGAAGCGTTCCAGATCGTAGTAGGGGTTGGCGAGCGCGGTGATTTCAATCTCGCAGCCGTTGCACGACCCGGCGTCTACTTCGCGGATGTGCAGTGAACGGCCCAGTAGCTTGCGGACGCGCGCGTCAATCTCCCTGGCTACGACTTCGATTTGTCGGTCTTCCGCGGCGCGACTGACAGGTTCAGTAACAGCAGGGGTATTTAGAATCTTTCCAAACAGTGATTTCATTATTGGCGGTCTTTGCCGGCGGCAAGCCGCTGTCGTCCAGCGACGCCGCTGTCTAGAGCGGCTTGCGTGACGGCCGCCGCTACCAATTTGACCACTTCACGATTGAAGACGCTGGGAACGATGTAATCCGGGTGCAACTCTTCCGGCGTGATAATCTCCGCGATGGCGTGGGCGGCGGCGACCTTCATCTCCTCGTTGATCTCTCGCGCGCGGCAATCGAGCGCCCCGCGAAAGATGCCCGGAAAGGCCAGCACATTGTTGATCTGATTTGGATAATCGGAACGCCCTGTCGCCATCACTCGAACGTAAGGCGCGGCCTCTTCGGGCATGATCTCAGGTGTCGGGTTGGCCAGAGCAAAGACTATCGGATCGGCGGCCATCTGTTTGAGGTCCGCGGTCGTGATCGTGCCCGGAGCCGAGAGACCGATGAAAACGTCCGCGCCGCGAATAACGTCGTGGATCGAACCGCGCTCGTCATCCGGGTTGGTGTTCTCGGCGTACCAATTCTTCATGAAGTTCATGCCGTTCTCGCGGCCCCGATAGATCGCCCCCTCACGGTCGCAGCCGACTATCTTGCGGACGCCGGCGCGCATGAGAATCTTCGAGCAGGCCACGCCGGCCGCGCCCACCCCGCTGAAGACCACCTTCAAATTTTCCGGCTTCTTATTGGCGATCCTGAGGGCGTTGATCAGCGCGGCGAGCACGACGATCGCCGTTCCGTGCTGGTCGTCGTGGAAAACCGGGATCTCCACTTCACGCTTCAGACGGTCCTCGATCTCGAAGCAGCGCGGCGCCGAGATGTCTTCCAGGTTGACGCCGCCAAAGCCGGGCGCGATCGCCTTGACCGCCCGCACGATCTCGTCCGGGTCGGTCGTGTCCAGACAGATCGGCCACGCGTCTATGTCGGCAAATTCTTTGAAGAGCATGGCCTTGCCTTCCATCACCGGCAACGCCGCCCTCGGGCCGATGTCGCCCAACCCCAGCACCGCAGTTCCATCCGTTACGACAGCCACGGTATTCTTCTTGATCGTCAGCGTATATGCTTTCTCCGGATCGTCGTGGATCGCCATGCAGACGCGCGCCACGCCGGGCGTGTAGGCCATCGAAAGATCGGCGCGAGTCTTCAATGGCGCCTTGTTCTCGGTTTTGATCTTGCCGCCGAGGTGCAGCAGAAAAGTGCGGTCCGAGACGTTGACAACTTCTACTCCGGGGAGTTCCCCGACGTGGTCGACGATCTCCTGGCTGTGCTCAACCGAAGCGGCGTCGACCGTGATGTCACGGATGACGTGAGCGCCGGTGGCCTGGACGATGTCGATCGCCCCGACGTCGCCACCGGCGCGGCCGATCGCCGAAATGACCTCACCGATCATCCCCACCTTGTTGTCAATCCGCACACGCACCGTGATGCTGTAAGATGCGCTCGGCGCCCTTCTCACTTCTTTGCGAGCTTCCATCTGGTCCGGGCCGTTCTCATTTTTCATATCGACAGACTTCTCCTAGGGAAAGTCGTTTGGAGTTCCACCTTACAGGCGGAGCCTTTGGATTACCGAGCCGGACCGCCTGAAGGCGGAACTCCAAACGCGACGTGCGATTACTCAACGGTGGCGACGTAAAGGAAGCGTGCGCAATTTGCGCAAGTGATAAACGCTCCCTTCTGCGCGCGTTGCAGCCGCTCCCATGCGACGGTCATCTTGCAGGCTCCGCAGCTCCTGTCGCTGATCGGCGCAAACGCCCGGTAGGAGCCCTTGCCTTCGAACCGTATGCGCAATCGCTCCAGCGTCGCCTTCGCGGATGGTTGTTGATCGAGCAACCGCTCGATCAATTCTTCCTCTCGAATCACAGTTAGAACAACACCCATATGGCCTCAATAAATTGCGCATCTGCGAATGTTTGCAAATGCGCTCTAAAAAAAAGAGCACGCGTCGAAGCACTTGGGCGGCGCTATCTACGCGCCGCCCGCTTCGGTTGATCGAGCCGGATTTCTTCCAGGATGTTCTGAACTCCGGCGAGATGATTGTTGAAGATTTCGCGCGCCACGTCGAGGAGTTTGAAGATGGTCCGGTCGGTTACCGAATAGTAGACGTTCGCCCCTTCTTTGCGCGTGACGACGATGTTCTTGTTGCGCAGAACCGCGAGTTGTTGAGATGCGTTCGCAGGCTCGACGGAGAATTTCTGACTGATCTCATTGACCGTCAGTTCCCCTTCCCGCAAGGCGTCGAGGATCGAAATCCGCAGCGGGTGCGCCAACGCCTTGAAGAATTCCGCTTTGAAGTTACTCAGCTTTTGCCTCATCGAACGCTCCGGTGTCCTGACGACCATCGTCAGACGGCCGCAGGATTTAGCATTTGCGCATCTTTGCAGATGCTAGCTTTAACGCCGACGTGCGTCAAGCCCTCCCTCCGGAGTGAATGCGCCGGATCGTAAATCATTCCTCCCCCAACACCGCGGCCACTGTATTCAAGAGCTTCTCGGCCGTGTACGGCTTCGGAAGGAATGTCTTCACGCCGAGTTGAGCGACGTCCGAGATCTTGTCTTCGGCCTTCAACCCGCTGGTCGCGATGATCTTCACATTCGGATCGAGCCTGCGCAGCGCGCGGATCGTCGCCGGACCGTCCATATACGGCATCATCATATCCGTCATCACCAACTTCACTTCACTCTTGTGCGCGGCGAAAACCGCCATCGCCTCCGCCCCGTCGCCCGCGACCACCACTCGATAGCCGAAAGCGCTCAGAGTCTCCTTCGCGACCTCACGTATCGCGGTCTCGTCGTCGATCACCAGAATCAGCTCGCCGGCGCCAGTTGGCAAATCGCGCCGTGACGGTTTCGCAGGCGCCGCGCGCGGCGCCTCGATCGCGGGCAGATAAATTTTGAACCGCGCCCCTCGGCCGACTTCACTGTAGACGTTGATGAACCCGCCGTGGCTTCGAACGATTCCGGCGACTGTAGACAGGCCGAGGCCGGTTCCATGCCCGTGCTCTTTGGTCGTAAAGAACGGGTCGAAGATCTTGCTCAGATTCTGCTCCGGAATTCCGACGCCCGTGTCAATCACGCTGACGGAGACGTATTTGCCCGGCCTCGCTTCTACATTCATTCGCGCGTAATGTTCGTCGATCTCAACGTTCTCCGCCTCGATTCGAAGCTTCCCGCCATGCAGCATCGCGTCGCGCGCGTTGACGCAGAGGTTCATCAGCACCTGGTGAAGCTGCGTCGCGTCGCCCGAGACATTACACAGATCCGGGTCAATCGAGAACGTGATCTCGATGCTTTTCGGCATGGTGTCAGCCAGTATTTTGATGATCTCCTTGATCAGATGGGCGGGCTGCAATGAGATGTATTCGCCTTCAACCCCGCGCGCGAACGAGAGCACCTGTTTGATCATCTCGCCTCCACGCACGGCGTTAGTGTGAAGTATGTTGAGCAGACGCTGGCTGCTCTCATCGGCCAGTCGCATCTGCAGCAGCTCAACGGCGGTTAAGATCGGCGAAAGGACATTGTTCAGGTCGTGCGCGATACCCCCGGCGAGCGTCCCGATGCTCTCCATCCGCTGCGCGCGCAGGA
>DATEMG010000127.1:0-6146 GCA_035275805.1 Blastocatellia bacterium | reverse complement strand
ACACAGAGGGCACAGAGTGGATTTAATGATTTCTCTGTGTTCTGCGGCGCCCTCTGTGGCTATTCATCCATGTGAAAACTGCTGTAATGAAGCTTCGCATGCAAAAACGCGAGGCGTTCAGCATGCGAAGCTCGTTCCAACTGTCTATTGAACATTCGCCAATAGCATCTCTATTCTGTGACTGCTCGTCGCGCGTTGACAAAGCCACGGCCGTAGACCGGGTCGTGCCCATTCGCCCCCTCGTCGTCAGCCGATTGGGCCAGCCGGTTCTTCAGCGCGCCCACGGAGATGTTCGGGAAACGTTGTTTGATCAGCGCCGCGACGGCGGAAGCGGCCGGAGCGGCCATGCTGGTGCCCGACGCGAATCCATAAGTAGTAGTGCTCGCGGTTGCGCCTCTGACGGTGCTCACTACAAGGTCAAAGGCGAAGCAGGGCGCTATAACGCCGCCGGCGGGCACTGCGGGAAGAGTGCAAAGCTGGTTCGTGGGGGTGAAAGCGCCATCGCCACCAGGGGCCGCGACCCAGATCGCCGAATTCCCGATGTTGGTGTAAGAAGCTTGGCGGCGGAAGTTGGCGCCGCCGTTGGGAAAGCCGACGGCGTAACCGACCGGGCCGGTCGCCGAGACTGCGATGGCGCTGCCGGATTGGGCCGGCACGGTGATGACGCTGCCCGTATGATCGAGGTCGAGCGCGCCATTGCCGGCGGAGACGATCACCAGCGAGTTTCGCGCGGCAAAGTTCACGGCCTTATTCAACGACGCGATCAATCGTCCCGCGCCGGTATTCCCTCCGCCCCTGGCGAAGGTGGCGCCCAGGCTCATGTTGATGATGTCGGCGCCGCCGCCGCCTTCGGACAGTGGCGTCGAGGCGTAAAGAATGGCCGAGATCACCTGGCCGAACGACCCCGACCCGTTGTGCAGCGCTTTCACCCCGATGATGGTCGCTCTAGGGGCGATGCCAAGGGTCCCGATCGTATTGTCTTCCGCCGCGATAATTCCGGCGACGTGCGTGCCATGCCAGAAAGTCCCGACGTCCTGGTTGAAGGCAAAGCCAGGAACGAATGACCTGGATGCGGCGACGTCGAGGTTCCCGTCCAGGTCCTGATGCGCGCTGTAGATTCCGCCGTCAATGACCGCCACGCGGACGCCGGAGCCGTCGAATCCCGCGTCCCAGGCGCCTTGCGCCTCAACGGCCTTGATGTTCCATTGCAGATTGATGAAGGTATCGTTACCGGGCGTGACAGCGCTTTCTTCCAATTCTATGGATTGTATCGGCTCTTGCCACTGGTGGACCTCATCAGGGGTGACGGTGAATTTATTGCTGGCCTCCGCGTGTGCGAGAAAGTCCGGGTCGTCGGAAGTGACCATGGCGAACCCGATTGGATGACTGAAGGTGACGACGCCACCAGCCGCGCTCACGGCGGCGGCTTCATCGGGGCCCCATTGCCCCGACTCCAGGACGTAAGTTTTTGGCCCCTGTGCGCCCGACACCGCAGGGACCGGCCTTCGGCTCATCGCGATAACGGCGAGCAATAACAATAAGATCGTAGCCAGAGAGAGTACTCTGATGTTGCAGAAATGTTTCATTGTGGCCTCCTAAGTTGCGTGATTAGAAAATAAGCGCAATGGCTAGAGTAATGAGGTGTGACGCGAGTTGGTTAATCACGCCCGTGGCGATGTTACAAGGCGCGAGTAAACAACTCGCGCCACATCCAGAAGCCGCAAAACTTTACACTTGCGCTTAATGTCCTAAAGCTGATTGCTGAATGTTAAAGATCGAGGCCCGCACGCAACATAATTCGACCCGCTAATCGGTGTCAAGTATCCTCAGTTTTTCCCCGAAATTGAAACCGGGAGTCGCATGCCCGAAGGAACTTGAAATAGAATCGACACGACTGGAAATCATAATGAGAGCGACGCTACAACGAGTAACGAAAGGAAGAGTCACAATCGAAGGTCAGGTGAGGGGCGAGATCGGACATGGCCTCGTGATTTTACTCGGCGTCGGGACCGACGACACCGAGGCGGAAGTCGACCTGATGGCCAACAAGGTCGCCAACCTGAGGATATTCGCGGACGGCGAGGGCAAGTTCAATTTGTCGGCGATAGACGCGCGGGCAGAGATGCTGGTCGTTTCGCAATTCACGCTCTACGCCGATTGCCGCAAGGGCCGCCGCCCGAGCTTCACCGACGCGGCGAGGCCGGAGATCGCCTCGCCTCTGTGCGACAGCTTCGTCGAAAAACTTCGGGCGATGGGCTTCAAGGTCGAGACCGGCGAGTTCCAGGCAGACATGCTCGTCGAGATTCATAACGCCGGGCCGGTGACGATCTGGCTGGACACCGACGATCTGACACGTTCCAAATAAGCAGTGAGGCAAAAGTTTTGCGAGAAATTTCATTTGTCATTTGTCATTGCCCGGAAATCGCCGAATGTTCATTGGGCATTTATTGATCTACCCTCCCGCAATGACAAATAACAAATGACAAATGAAAAGTGATTACGCCTCAGCAATATTACCTGCACATTAACTTATGGCTCGGGCGGCGGCGTGAGGCCCTTCAACCGTAGATAGATGGTTGTCTGTCCCCGGTGATGGGATTGATGGTCAAGCGCGGAGGCAAGGACTGTCAGTCGCGTCGTTTTCGAATTGAAGATCGAAACCTGCTCGAGCATTTTCGCTTCGTCCAGTCCGGCGACCGCGGCCATCATGTTATCGTAACTCTCCTCCACGACCTTGCGCAGCGCGGCCTTAGTCTTCACGTCGTCGCGTTGTTCGAGCGTCTCCTGCTTCTTCCCGTAAGGGTTGGCCTTACCGCCCAGGGATTCAGCAATGGCGTAGTTCCAGAACGCCAGGTGCAGCATCTGCTCGGCGAAGCTGCGGATTTCCGGCGTCGGCTTGAAGCTCGTCGCGTTCTCCGGCATCGCGTCAATGTAATCTAGCGTCCACTTCCTGGCGCGCTTCCAATTGGATTCAGTCTCCTTGACGATCGGCGCGCGTTTGTCGTCCGCGTTGGATTGGGCAAAGGCGCTCGGCGAACAGACCGCGACGAAGGACAAAAGGCAGAGCAGTCGAAACGCTTTGGGTGTCATAAATCTCCTCGTGTTAATCAGGTGATTGTTGAACGAACCTTGATCGACTGACTAGTTTACGCCAGAGTGGACACGGGAGTTGTTATTGAGACGTAAATTGTTAGGCTGTTAAATCAAAAAAACCAGGAGCGGGACACACTTATAGTCATTGCGAAAAACAACGGTCTCTCCTATTTTTCTGTCCTACATTTTTCTGTTGGAAGATCAGGCCTACAGAAAAATGTAAGACAGAAAAAAGTCAGATAGTTTTGTTCACGGACTAATTACTCTGAGTCACTCTAAAGCTCGCTCGTTGGCGGCGCCATCTCGACCACCTGATAATCGCCCGAAGTTTCGGCGCCGGTCGCGTGAATGCGGAATAGCGACTGCAGTTTCAGGTCGTCGCGCAGCGAATGATAGACGCTGCAATATTTGCTGATAGAAAGGTTGATCGCGCGGATCAGTTTGTCTGGGGTGACCCCCTCGCCCCACACGTCGAACGAAATTCGCGCATTGGTCAAATAACGCGGCTCCGTCTGACGCCGGTCGGCCTCAAGAGTCACTTCGACCTTCGACGCCGGCGTCCGCATTTTCTCCAGAATCAAAACCACGTCGACAGACACGCACGCGCCGAGCGCTTCGAGAAGCAATTCGACCGGGCTCGCGCCCGATTGGCTGCCGCCGTCAATTGCGGTCTCGATCCTGCCGGCGTTCACGCCTGTGAACTTCAATTCGCCATTCCAGTTAAGTTTTACTGTCAGATCACTCATTCAGTTTTCCTTGTTGTGGCCATGGTTCGCCAGAGAGCCATGGATTTTTTCGCCGACGTAAAGAAAGTGGTCGGCCATCCCTAGCGCGTCGGGCATGAGCGTCTCAGCCCTTTCGATCAAGTCCAGCCAGGCCTCGGCCTGGGCTGCGGACAACTCGTTCAACTTCACCTGCCACGGGCTGCTGAAGGCCTCCACGCCGACCAGGGCAAGCTCTTTGAAGGCGCCGGCGAACAGGTCGCGAAATTCGTCCGCGGTCGTCAGATGCGCATGGCCGATCGGCGGGGCGATTTCGGGGGTGAGATTTCCGTCGCGCAGAAACTGTCCGATGAAGTCGCGCCGCGCCAGAATCTTTTCCGGCGATTCGCGGAACAGATCGCGCAGGTAAGCGAGCCGGTTGATCCCGGACGCGAACAATATGCCGGAAGGTTTCAACACCCGCTGGGCCTCGCCGACCGCGCGTACCCGCTCGTCGGGCGTGAGCAGATGATAAAGCGGGCCGAGCATCAACACGGCGCCGAACGCGTTGTCCTGGAAACAATCGAGGTTGGTCGCCGATGCCCGTTCGACCCTGACAATCCGCTTTTCCAACCCACACGCCCGCAACCTCTCGACAGCGGCGTCGAGCAGCTTCGCCGAAACGTCTACAAGGCACAACTGGTGGCCCTGCAGGGCGAGCATCTCGGAATAAAGACCTCCGCCGACGCCGATCTCGATGACCGTCGTGGCGTCGCGAATCCACCGCCGCAAATGGCGCGCGGTGATCGCGTATTCGACCGGAAAAAAATCCTTCAACCGTGTAACCTCCGCGTCGAAGATCACCTCGTCGTAATACCGCCCGATGTTTTCTTCATGTTCGCTCAGCTCGCTCATTGCGTGTAATGTCTTACCAGCCATTCGGCGACGCAGCAAGGCTTTTCTCCGCCCTCGCGTTCGACCGTGAGGCTCCAAACCAGTTGCTGGCCGCCCTCGATCTCCTCGACCGACTGCAAGACGGCGCGCGCCCGAATCTTCGATCCGGCGGGGACCGCGGACGGGAAGCGGACTTTATTCAATCCGTAGTTGACGCCCATCTTGATCGGAATTTTGATTTTGATCGTCTGCGACATCAATTGAGGGAGCAGAGACAGCGTCAGAAAACCATGCGCGATCGTTTCGCCATAAGGCGATTCGGCCTTCGCCCGTTCGACGTCGACGTGAATCCACTGGTGGTCGCCCGTGGCGTCGGCGAACAGGTTGATGCGGTCCTGCGTGACCTCGAACCAATCGCTGACGGCGACCTCCCGCCCCGCCAACGACCGCAACTCTTCGACACTTGTGATCTCTCTTGCCGGCATAAACTTTCTCCGTTTCGTCATCAATTGCCATGGCGCCAGGGTTCAAACTGCGCCGAGGTGGAAGAGGCGCGATTCTAAAACGGAGGGCTTGAGCTTACAAGACGTTGTTATTTGACACCGTTTGAAAAGTGGGTGTAGGCTTCGCGCGTCCGCATTCAATCTCAACAGTCATTACAATCAACGAAAGGGAAGATTCACATGAAAAGACTGGTTTGCGTTCTCTCAGCGCTCGTCTGCGCGCTCATTCTCTCGGCCTCAGCGACGGCTCAAACTCCCACCGTCACCGGCGATTGGGACGTGACGATCAATTCGCCGCAAGGCGCGCGCCAAGGCAAGATATCCTTTAAACAGGAAGGCGATAAGCTGACCGGCGCGCTTAAGAACCAGCGCGGCGAGATTCCGATCGAAGGCTCGGTCAACGGCAAGGAGATCAAATTCAAATACACGGTCAAATTCCAGGAGCAGGATCTCGTCATCACGATGACCGGAAATGTTGACGGCGACGCAATGAAAGGCGAAGCCGATTTCGGCGGATTCGCTCAGGGCGATTGGAACGCCAAACGCGCCTCGGCGGCGACGGCTTCAGGGGGCGCGCCGGCGGCGTCGCAACCATCGGCCGATAAGGGCGGCGACAAAATTGACCTGACCGGCGCGTGGAGCGTCACGGTCGAGACCGAGGCCGGCTCAGGCAATCCCAGCTTCACCTTAAAACAGGAGGGCGAGAAGCTGACCGGAAAATACAAAGGGCTGCTCGGAGAATTCGACCTGACCGGAACGGTCAAAGGCGACAAGGTGGACTTCTCTTTTAAAGCCACCGGACAGGTTGAAGGCGTCGTCACTTACGCCGGAACAACTGACGGCAAGACGATGAAGGGCAAAGTCAGTTTGGCGGGCCTCGGCGAGGGGACGTTTTCCGGGAAGAAGCAATAGTGCGAGGGGAGTAGGGAATGGGGGGGGAGGGAAGTTATCAATT
>DATEMG010000126.1:0-5263 GCA_035275805.1 Blastocatellia bacterium | reverse complement strand
TGTTGACCGCGCCTCAGCAGCAACCCGGCGATACCGAGGCTAAATACCAGGCTCGCGTCAAAAAGGCCCGGGAGAGCTACTGGACGCAGGCCGCCGAGTTGAGCCGGATGTTGCTAGGCCCCGTCGCATCACAACTCGGCAGGAAGCGGTTGGCGATAGTGGCCGACGGCGCGCTGCAGTACATCCCCTTTGCCGCTCTGCCCCTTCCTTCTTCCGGGAATGACGGTGGGCGGAATTCCGGAACCGAACCGCAGCCGTTATTCGTCGAGCACGAGATCGTGAGCCTTCCGTCAGCTTCCACGCTCGCGACACTGCGGCGTGAAACGGCCGGACGCAAGCCGGCGGAAAAGTCGCTCGCAGTTCTGGCTGATCCGGTCTTCACGGATGACGATACGAGAGTCAGGCGGGATGTGGGCAAGGCGGGAGCCAAAGAGAAAACCAAGCCCGTCGATTCCGATGAGACAGACATCGTTTCCCTGCCGGTGACGAGGTCCGGTCAGGAAACGGGGGTGATCGGCGGTGAAGGCGCCTTCGGGCGATTGCTGAGCACAAGACGTGAAGCCGCTGCGATATCGGCCCTCGTCCCGGAGCGGGAGCGCATGCAGGCGCTGGATTTTGAGGCAAATCGAGCGATAGCGCTGAGGCCGGAGCTGGGCGAATATCGCATTATACATTTCGCCACTCACGGATTACTCAATAACGTCCATCCTGAATTGTCGGGCATAGTGTTGTCGCTGGTCGACAAAGAGGGACGACAGCAGGACGGATTTCTTCGGCTGCAGGACATATATAATTTGAAACTCCCGGCGGAGTTGGTGGCGCTGAGCGCCTGCCAGACTGGATTGGGCAAGGAGATCAAAGGCGAGGGGCTGATAGGGCTGACGCGCGGGTTTATGTACGCCGGCGCGCTGCGTATTGTCGCAAGCCTGTGGAAGGTAGACGATCGGGCCACCAGTGAACTGATGAAGCGGTTTTATCAAGGAATGCTCGGGCCCGAAGCGTTGCGCCCTGCCGGGGCCTTACGACAAGCTCAGTTGTCGATCTGGAAAGAGAGACAGTGGCGAGAGCCTTATTATTGGGCCGCTTTCGTCCTGCAGGGCGAGTGGAAATAGCGACGAGAGCTTCAATTTGCGATTGCATCTACGGGAAAGCGGCGAGATCTCCGTTACAGTACGGGGAGCGTTAGCGACCTGAGCGGCGATCGAAAGGCTTGCTGATCAAGGCCCAGGTCGCTAACGCTCCCCGTACTGTAACGCTCGTCGTCCCATATATACATTTGCAATTCGCTCTGGGTGTCACGCCTCGCGGCAAATAATGAATAAAGTCGAGTCAGAGCGCATTTTCATCATCCTGACCAGCGCATCTACGGCTTTCCTGCAAGTTTGCTTTTGACCTGACTGATGCTGAACTCAAGCCAGCCGCGCTCGTTGCTGTTGCGGCAGCGCGAAAGCAGAGTCTCCAAAGCTTTCAGCTTCGCCTGCAGCGCGGGCCGATGATTCGCATCGGCCGCGAGCGCGATATCGCTCAGATGCAGCGCCTCGACGGCCTGCCCGGCCTGCGCGCGTTCCATCGCGAGTTTGGCCACGGCGTCAGGGCCGCCCGCGAGTTTGACGACGTCGGGATAGACCGATGAGGCCGGCTTTTCATACATCGTCGCCGGGTTGAGATCGAACCATCCGGCATAACCTTCGTAAATGCCCCGCACTGACCAGCTCAATTTGCCGTAGCCCTCGCCGACGTCCAGGTCGGGCGGCAGTTTGATCTCGTTCATCAAAGTCCACACGTCCTTGCCTGCGTTCATGCCCTTGACCGTCTCGTCGTGAACATATTGGATCGCATCACGGTATCGCGTGAGCTGTTTGACGATCTCGGCATTGCCGATGATCGGCGATCCGTGGCTCGGCAGGACTATTTCCGGTTTGAGCGCGAGGACTTCGTTGAGCGAGTTGACGTAATCGAGCGCCCATCGCGGCTTGGTTCCGCGCAGCGTGTAGATGTTCGGTAACGACGCGTAGAAATTGTCGCCGATGAAAGCCGCCCTGTATTTCGGAATCCAGACCGTCGCGTGATCCGGCGTTTCGCCCGGCGTACTGATGACCTCGAATTTCACACCGCCCAACTCGAACTCGTACTTGTCATCGAAGAGGACCTGGGGCTCGATCTTCGCGCCATAATTCCCCGGCCACGGCCCCGGATCGGGTATGCGCAGAGAGAATTGCGCGGCGTTGCGGCGAGCGAAAAATCCGTTGAGCCGTGTCTGGTAATGCTGAAACTCCGCGTGGTTTTTCTGCGCGACGATCTTCGTGTCAGGCTGTTTCCAAACGGGAACGCCCCCGGCGTGATCGCCGTGGGCGTGCGTCAGAATGATATATTTGATGGGGCCTGCGTTCTCGGCCTGCAGCAATTGTTTATGCCGAGCGGCGTTGAATGGCATCGAGGTGTCGATGATCACGTTGCCCGCTTCGGTCACAACCATGAACGTGTTGCCGAAGCCGACGGCTTGATAAATCGCTTCGCCGAACTTGAGCGCCCTCTTTTGATCCTGTCCGGCGCTGAGCGGATTGTCGGACATCTGTCCCTCCTGCGCGCTGGTCATCGGTTGAACTGATAATATCGTGGTCAAAAGGAAGGCGGCGGCGATCGCCGGGAGAGATTTTGCGCGGCTCATGGATCTTGTCCTCTTTCTTCGCGTATGGAGAATTAGAAACCGTTCCGCGCTATTCAACTGGCCGCTGTGATTAATGTCAATCGGCGCAATATGACGCCGGAGAATTTCAACGGATTTCTCTAGGCGATTTCCCTGGTAAACTTCCCACGCGAACTTTTCCTGGAACTTTTCCGGCGTCCCGCGTCCAACAAAGTCAGAGACAAGATCAAAGGCGCTGCTGATGAAAATCCGGGCTTTACGGCGTTAATCGAATTATGGCGAAAACGCTCTCTCTTTCGAGTGATGAAGAACTCCTGCGGTTGATGCTGGCCGGGGATGGAGACGCTTTCGAAGCTCTTTATGATAGAAGGCAGGGAGGGGTCTATCGATTCGCGTTGCGTATGAGCGGCTCTGCTGAGATCGCCGAGGATGTGACGCATGACGTCTTCATTGCCCTGATGCGCGACGGCCATCAGTTCGATCCGGCGCGAGGGAGCGTCACGAGTTATCTGTTCGGCATCGCGCGCCACTGCGCGCTCAAGCGATTGCGGCGCGAACGTTCCTTCGTTTCCATAAGCGATGATGTAGAGGATGGAGTAAGCGCGCCAAAGGGTTTGGATGAGAGGCTGGTCGCCGATGCGGATCCGTTCGCCGATCTGACGCGGAGCGAGACAATCGACCTGGTGCGGCAAGCCATTCTGGCATTGCCCGAACATTATCGCGAGGTCGTGGCGCTATGCAGCCTGGGCGAGATGAGTTATGAGCAGGCCGCGAGCGTAATCGGTTGTCCGGTTGGCACAGTCCGCTCGAGATTGAACCGCGCGCGCGAGATCCTGGTCAGGAAGTTGAGCGCGGTTAAAGGCCCCGCGGCAAATTCCACGCCCAATTCCGCAATGGCCGCGCGATGAGATGAGGAGCTATGTTCTGTCGTGATTTTGAAAAGATCGCCGGCGATCTGTCCGCCGGGCGTTTAATGGAAGCCCGGAAGCGCGAACGCGCGCTTCGCCATGCTTCCGAATGTTCAGCGTGCGCTTTGCGGTTAAACGCCGAGCGGACGCTCGAGGCGGGGCTGCAGGCGTTGGTTGAAGGCGCCGAAGAGGGCGAAGCTCCGCCTCATTTAAAACTGGCGTTGCGCGCGGCTTTCGATAGACAGGTCAAAGCCCCCCCCGTTCCGGTTCCTGCGCCGGCCCGCCTGCGCAATTTGGCGCTTCGATGGACGGCCGCCGCTTTGGTTCTCCTTGCCGTCGCCCTCGCGCTCTTGTCGCGCAGCGCGCCGCCGAATATAAAGAAGGAAGATGTGTCGAGCGGGGGGAGCCCGGCGCCGCGGAGCGTCATTAAGCCGGACAATCAGGAACCGAAGATCGAACCACAAGTCGCAAAAAAAATACCAGCCAAACGCCGCGCCGCGACTGTCGCTGGTGTGTCGCGCGATAACGAAACTGTCACGGAGTACATTCCGCTGACCTATCTGGCGGACGCGACCGCCATGGAGAGCGGCTGGGTGCTGCGGGTGGAGTTGCCGCCTTCGGCGCTGATCGCAATGGGGCTGCCGGCGCCGGCCGATCAAACCGATTCCCGCGTCAAAGCCGACGTGGTGGTAAGTGATGACGGCGTGGCGCGCGCCGTCCGGTTTGTGCGGCAGGATTCTGCAAGGAGATGATGAACTTATGAACGTCAGGAAAAATTTGATGATATCTATTATCTGGCTTTTTGCGTTGAGCATTCTCGTGATCGCGCAAGGCCAGCCGCCACGGAAAAGGCCTCCGGGCTTCGGCCCGCCTATCGACGGGCCGGATCAGAGACCTGGCCGCCCGTTTCCGCCCGATCACGCCATGAGCATCTTGTCGCCCGAGATGCGTTTCGGCGGCAAAGTTGTGAAAGGCGCGCCTTATTCGGCCACCGCAATCACCGAGAGCGCGCAAACGCTATCGAACGGGGCGCGAATCACACACAAAACATCGGCGGCGATTTACCGTGATGGTGAAGGGCGCACGCGGCGCGAGGTGACGATTGACCGCGTCGGGCCGTTTGCGACCGCAGACGAGCCGGCGCAGTTGATCTTCATCGATGACCCTGTCGCGGGCATAAACTACGTTCTCGATCAACGCAGCCACACAGCGCGCAAGATGGCGGCCCCGCCCGGGGGCGGGCCGCGGCGCCGTCCTCCGTTTGAGAGGGCGCCCGAGAAGGCGTCTGCGGAGGGCAAGACCGAATCGCCCGGCAAACAGTGGCCGGAAGGCAAGACTGAATCGCTTGGCAAACAGGTGATCGAAGGCGTCGAGGCCGAAGGCGTGCGCTCGGTCATTACGATCCCCGAGGGCCGGATAGGCAACGACCGCCCGATAGAGATCGTTTCCGAGCGCTGGGATTCCCCAGAGTTGCAGACGGTCGTCTTGAGCAAACACAACGACCCGCGATTTGGCGAGACCGTCTACCGGCTGACAAACATCAATCGCGCCGAGCCTGCGCAGACGCTGTTCGAGGTCCCGGCCGATTACAAGGTCGAAGAAGGCCACCCGGGCGGCTTTTTCGGCCCCCGGCGAATAAAGAAGCCCGGCGATCGATAATTCCTGGAACTCCGCGCGAAGCTCGCGGGCATAGCTGGGGAGTGGGGAG
>DATEMG010000125.1:0-5411 GCA_035275805.1 Blastocatellia bacterium | reverse complement strand
CACAAACGGCTGACACCTGACACCTGACACCTGACACCTGATTACAGGCTTCTGCTGACGGCGAGTCGGTCGGAGAGGCTGGCGATGACCATGGCCAATTCGGCGGGCTCGACTGGTTTGGCGACGTGCATTCGAAAACCTGCGGCCAGGGCTTTCAATCGGTCTTCGGAGCGGCCGAGCGCCGTCAGGGCGATGGCGGGAATCTGCTCTGATTGCAGGACGCCGCGTTCGGCTTCGAGCGCGCGCACCCTTTCGAGCGCCTTGTAGCCGTCTTCGCCGGGCATGTTGATGTCGAGGATCAGGACGGACGGGCGCTCGCCTTCCGGCGGGTCAGCGAGGACCGCCAGCGCCTCGACGCCGGATGACACGGCCGTCACCTGCGCCCCGCATTCGCCGAGAGTTTCCTTCAGCAACTGTCGCGCTTCTTCTTGATCGTCGACCACCAACACACACACTCCCGCGAGCGAGGGGACTTCGTCGAGCGGGATCGCGCCTTCCATTCTCACCTCGCGCTGGGCCACCGCCCGGGGTTGCTGTGGGGCGACGACGCCGATCTGCGCGGCGGATTGCGGCAGTGTCACCGTGAAGATCGCGCCGAGGCCGGGGCCTTCGCTCGACGCCTCGACCGTGCCGCCGTGCAACTCCACCAGTTGTTTGACCAGCGACAGTCCGAGGCCGAGTCCCCCGAATCGCCGCGCCGACGACGAATCCGATTGGCGGAAGCGGTCGAAGACGAAAGGCATGAACTCAGGCTCGATGCCCTTGCCGGTGTCGCTGACCGTAATGCGGACTTGATTATCCGCGCTCTCCATCCGCAATTCGACGCGCCCTGACCGGGGCGTGAACTTGATTGCGTTCGAGAGCAGGTTCCAGACGACCTGCTGCAAACGGCCGGCGTCGCCGGTGATCTGACCGACGCGCGGATCGATGTCGGAGACCATCTCGATGCCTTTGGCCTGGGCCGCCGGGCGCACCGCTTCGAGCGCGGCCGTGATCACGCCCATGAGGGCCACCGGCTGCACTTCGAGTTTGAGTTTGCCGCTGATGATACGGGCGGTGTCGAGCAGGTCTTCGATCAGTTGCAGTTGCATCCGTCCGTTGCGCTCGATGATCTCCACAGTCTGTTTGATCTGCGAAGGGTCCGCCGAGCGCGTACGAAGCAGCCGCGCGTAACCGAGGATAGAATTGAGCGGGCTGCGCAACTCGTGCGACACCACCGTCAGGAATTCATCTTTTGATTGGTTGGCCGCCTGCGCCTCGGCGCGCGCCGCCTTCTCCTGTTTGAGGAGTTGTTCGCGTTCGCGCTCCGCGAGCTTGCGGTCGGTGATGTCGATCGCGACGGCCACCGCTCTTTCGATCTCGCCTCGGGCGTTGCGGACAGGCGCGGCGTGGCTGTTGATCCAGACTTCCGAACCGTCTTTGCGCACAAAACGTTGCTCGGTAACAAAGCTTTTGCCGCTTTCCATCAGGCGGCGTTTGAGATCGAGGACGCGTTCCGTGTCGTCGGGATGCAGGATGTCGGCCGGCCCCATTCCCAGCAACTCGGCCTCGGTATAGCCTGTGATTTCGCAGAAGCGCTGATTGACCATTTTGAACATTCCGGTCGAGTCGCATTCGACGACGCCGGCCAGCATCTGTTCCACCAGGGCTCGTCGCGCTCGCACCTCGCTATCGCGCAGCGCCTCTTCGGCAAGCTTGCGGTCAGTGATGTCCTGGCAGACGCCCTGCATAGCGATCAGGACCCTGTCCACGTCAAAGATGGGCTGGGTGTGCGCGAAAACCCAGCGCGTCTCGCCGGTCGGCCGGACGATGCGGTACTCGTGCTCGAACGGCTGCCATGTCGCAAGGGCTTGTTCTACTGCCTTGCCGACCTGCTCCCGGTCCTCAGGGTGAACCTGCTCGAGGTAGGTTTTGTACGTGATGTTCGATTCGTCGGGTTCGAGGCCATAGATGCGGTAGAGTTCATCCGACCAGACAACCCCCTCCCCGCTCACGTCCCAGTGGAAACTGCCCAGGCGGGCGATGGTCTGGGCCTCGCGAAGGCGTAGCTCCTTCTCGGCCAGCGCCACTTCAGTCCGCTTACGCCTGGCCCGCTGCAGCGACAGCGCCGCGATAAGTAGCGTCTGGGTCGCGCATAATGAGATGAAGCCGATGATCCACCACTTGTATTCTTCCCAGAATGTCGGCTCCATGTGGTGAAGGACGCTATTCTTAGGCAACCTGTCCTTGCTGATCCCCCAGCGCCGGAGTTGGCGCCAGTCGAAGATCGGAACGGTAGGAACAAGGACCGTCTGGATGTCTTTCGGACTTACGCCGTTGATTATCCGCATCGCGGTCTCCGCCGACATCCTTCCACAATCCTCGAGGAGACCGGCGCTACCTCCGATACTCCCGCGACCCAGTATAGACTCGTAGGCGGTATAGACCGGAACCTTGGCCGACTGGGTAATCAGGGTGAGGGAGTTGAGGACGTCCAACGTCTTGCTGAGTTCGTCAGAATAACGGACATAGAGGATGATGGAATTCGCCGGCGCGTTCTTAACTGTGGCTATCAATTCGTCGAGTTTATAGTCGGTCAGGGGTTTGAGCTCCACCCTGGTTTCAAATTCCTTGAGCTCTTTCAGAACCTCAGCTTCGAGTCGCTTATCATGCTCCTTCGTCGCGGTGATGATAAAGGCCTGCTTCGTAGCTGGATGTAACTTGAGCGCAAGATCGATCGTGTTTCTAAAAGGGCTATCGACAAAGACCGGGACGCCATTCACTTCGGCTTTTCGGTCTATGTCCGCGTGGGTGAACGCATGGTAAACGATCGGGGTGTTAGGAAAGATCTCGCCCCGATATTTAAGCAGGAAGTTGAGCGTCTGATTCGACAGAGTGATGATCGCGCCAATCCGGTTGTCGCCGTATTTCTGGCGCAGGAAATCGCGCATCTTTTCCCCGGTGAAGCGATCTTCCTCCAGGTATTCGGCATAGTATTCGATCGAGCCTGTGGGCGCTGAGCTGAAGGCCGACTGAATGCTCTTGTCGAAAATGGCGGTGGTCGGATTGTCTCTCCCGCCCGAGTAAAGGGCAAGTACGCCTTTTGGCCTTGCGGTTTCCTGGGCGGTTGCGCTGTAAGGGGAGGGCGCCAACGCCAGCCAGACGAGCGACGCCGCCACCAGGGGGAGTTTTAACTTGAAGCGCTTAGCAATATCTCTCAGGGGTTCCATATTTGCCCCTCCAGGGGAATGTGCGCCGTATTGTTGGTAATTTATGGTCTCGCCTATGGTCGGAAGCGTTAAGTGTCAGGGAAAGGAACTGCAGCGGACGCTTCCGCCTATAGGCGGGACTATGATCTGTATCGGGATCGGAAATTGCGTCTCACAATATTACTTCAAATACTTGCAGGTTGCTAGGCGTGGTCAGGCGCAGAGTCGAAAAATCCGAATCCTGCTTTTCAATCAGCGAAAAGCGATATAACATACTCACCGCACGCCGAAAAATAATCGGGTGTGGCCTCGCTCCCTAAGAACAGCCGCGCAGCGCAAGGCGCTGGCGTTATGACTTGACATCTCCCCTCGGCGAGATTGTTGCGTCATATATCTCCACGTGACCGATGTCGCCATTTCGCTCCGCGCCGGATCGTCCTTCCCTAAAGAATGATCCGCAACCCTTCATCCCGGCTATGCGCTTGAAGCCAAGCGCCAACAACCTCACCGGCTCCCCACGGACCGGTCATCATTAGAAATGGAGATCACCTCATGTCCCATCGCGATAAAAGCAAAAAGACTGCGATTCTGACAATGGCGCTCAGTTTGATCCTGGCGCTTGCGCCGGCCCCTTGGATCGGGGCGGCCGATCACGGCGACGGTCCCGGCGTCGGGGTTGACCGTTCGGCCGATACCAACGACGCCTATCTGTTCCTCGACCCCAACGACAACACGAAGGTGGTGATGATCCTGACTGTCAACGGATTCATCGTGCCCGCTGAAGCCGTCAACTTCGGCGTGTTCGATCACAATCTGCGTTATCGGTTTGAGATCGAAGCCACCGGCGGCCCGGTACCGGATGGTTTCATTGACGTGACTTTCTCGGAGAAGGTTACGTCGGGCGCGACGCCACAGACCGCGACCATCAGATCGACCTTCTTCCGGACCTTCACCGCTCCGACCACCAATCCCAATCTGAACGCCACCCCGCCGGACCCTGTGATCACGACCGATCAGAACACAGGCGTCGCATTTTTCGCGGGAGTTCCTGACGACCCGTTCTTCTTCGACATCCCGGCCTTCTCGCGTTTTGTCGGTTCGGTTCTGGCCGGTCAGCCCAATCCGGGCTTCTTCAACCGCGCGCGCGACAGCTTCGCCGGTTACAACACTCTTGCAATCGCGCTGAGCGTCCCGGTTTCGTTGTTGCGTTCGCGTTTGCGTGTGAAGAACGACTCGATTGGTTTGGACTGCCGCACACAGCGCCGAGTCAACAACTCGGGCTCGCATCACAACAACCGTTCCAAGCATCACGATGACGATGACGACTGCGATGATAATGACCGTAATTGGTTTTCACCGTCCTCGCGCAACTTTGTCAATGTTGACCGCATAGGGACTCCGGCGGTCAATGTCGCGCTGATACCGTTCCCGCGCAAGAACGAGTTCAACAAGGCGAGCACGCAGGACGACGCCGACGGGCGCTTCGCCGGCGACATCATCGCCACGCTGACCGCGCTCGGCACGAATGCGACCAACATCGGCATCCTCGCGCAAGTGGCCGTGGTTCGCGGCGATTTCCTACGCCTTAATCTAAATCAGGTCAACAGCGGCCCCGGCGGCGGCAACAACACTGGCGCCGGTTTCCCGAACGGACGCCGCCTGGGTGACGATACAATTGACACGATCCTCTTCTTCGTGGCCAATCAAAACCCGCTCGGCGACAACGTCAACGCGAACGACGTGCCTCTCCGCAACCTGTTCCCGTTCTTCGCGCCTTCGCAGCAGCCGCGAGACGCCGGAGTGGATGACAACACACGTAACTAACAACCGGAGGTAAGAGAGATGGGGCGACGGGGCGACGGGACGACAAGGCGACAGAGTGAGAGGGAGAGTGAGCGATTCAATTTCGCCCCGTCGCCCCGTCGCCCCGTCGCCCCGTCTCTCCGCCTCTCCGTCTCCCTGTCCCTCTGCCTCGCGGTCCTATCGGGCGTCGGCTGTGGAAGCGGCCTCTCGTCTGCGCCGTCGAATTCATCGTCAATAACCGTCCCTCCCGCCAGTCCGATTCCCGCCAACGCCGCCAACGCTGCCAACACTGATGGGAGCGAGCAGGCGATTCGCTTTCTCGAAGACCGCGTCAAACGCGACCCGGACGATTTCATCGCGCTGAATAAACTCGCGGGCTATTACCTGTCGCGGTTGCGCGAGACGGGAAACCTGACATGG
>DATEMG010000124.1:0-6359 GCA_035275805.1 Blastocatellia bacterium | reverse complement strand
CACTCCCCACTCTCCGCCCCCCACTCCCTAATGGCATCTGCTTGCGATGTCAGGGGTCATCAAGTATCTTTACGCCGCTCGCTTAGCAGTCCCGGCCGATTCGCCTCGCGGCTGAAGCGGGGCGTATATAGACAAAGATTGAAACAATGCTTATTGAAGATTTGATCAGGCAGTACGGTCTGTGGGCGGTCTTCTTTGGCGTAATGATCGAGGGCGATCTGACGCTATTGTTCGCCGGCGTCCTCGCGCATTACGGACTCTTCAGTTTCAGCGAAGCGCTGATCACCAGCACGCTCGGCGGCTTCATCGGCGATTCGATCAGCTATCTGATCGGTTACTCCGGCAAAGAGAGGATCAAGAACAGTAATTTCTATCGGCGCGCCAAGCCGCAGTTGGAGCGCCTGTGCGCCCGCTTCGGCATTTATTCGATCTTCCTGGTCAAATACGTTTACGGGCTGAGGACGGCGAGCGCGATCTTCTTCGGGTTCGCCCACATGCGGTTTCTCCGCCGGTTCGGGCCACTGACGCTTCTCAGTTGCGCGGCGTGGGCGCTGGTTCTAATCGGCCTGGGATTCTCCTTCAGCGGAGCCATTGGCGTGATCATCGGACGCGTCAGGCGCGCCGGGATAGTGGTGCTGGTGGCCCTTGGGATCGCTTGCGCCGTCTCCCTGGCGCTTTACTTGATCGAGCGTTATGTCATCGCCCGCCGAGTGCCCGAGATGGAGCCGACTCACATCCACCTGCCCGAGACGCTGAGCGAGAGGCTGCACGTGACTCATGAGGCGGGTGAAAGAGACCATGATCGAGAAAGTCAGGGAGGCGGGGGGAATCCTGGCGCGATGCGGCGGGGAAGCGATCCTTGAGCTTCAGGTGTCAGGTGTCAGGTGTCAGGTGTCAGTTAAGAGCAATCGATGGAACTTGAAACCTAACACCTGGAACCTGAAGCCTGACCCTGGAACCTGACACCTGATACCTGACACCTGATAGGGAGGGATTGATTGATCATCGAATCGCAGGCGCCGACGCGGATCGACCTGGCCGGAGGCACAATAGACCTGTGGCCGCTCTACCTGTTCCACGACGACGCGCAAACGATTAATTTTGCGATCGACCAGTACGCGAAATGCCGTGTCGAGACGCGAGACGACTCGCGGTTCGTAGTCGAATCGAAAGACCGCAACGTCAAGGTCGAGGCCGATTCGTTGGATGAGTTGCGCGGCGACGACGAACTGTCTCTCATTTCCAAACTGATTTGTTATTTCAACCCTCCGACCGGATTGAACATCAGCGCGGATTGCATGGCGCCGGCGGGAGCTGGGTTGGCGGGATCGTCTGCTCTCAACATCGCCGTTTGCGGCGCGCTCAACAAATTAACCGGCGAGCGCTACAGCGCGGAGCGGCTCCCGTTCATCGCGATCAACGTCGAGACGCAGGTCTTGAAAGTCCCCGCCGGCTATCAGGACTATTTCCCAGCGGTGTACGGCGGGGTATCGCGCGTCAAGCTGGGGGTCGAAGGCGTAACGCGCGAAGAGGTCGTGACCGACCCCGACGAATTGGAGCGCCGTGTTGCGCTTTGTTTCACCGGCGCGCCGCGCAATTCCGGCATCAATAACTGGGAGATGTACAAACGCCACATCGATAACGCCCCCGGCATATTCGACCGGTTCGAGCGCATTCGCGACACTGCCTTGAAGATCGACCAGGCCCTGACTTCGCGCGCATTCGACGGGATTGGCGAGATCTTCGCCGAAGAGTGGGCCAGCCGTCGTGAACTAGCCCCCGGAATCACTACGCCATTCATCGACCGATTGATCGAAATCGCGCGGGATGCCGGCGCCGAGGCGGCCAAGGTCTGCGGCGCGGGCGGCGGCGGATGCGTGGCCTTCTATTGCGGGCGGGAGCGCAAAGCCGAAGTCGAAGACGCTTTGGGCAAGGCCGGAGGACGGATTATTCCGTATCGCATCGCCCGTGAAGGCTTGCGCGTAGAAGTTCAACAGCCGGCATAGACAGGATGAACAGGATTTTTCAGGATGTTCAAAGTGGGCTGTCATCAGCCCTTCTTTGGTTAGTCCTGAAAAACCCTGTTCATCCTGTCTAGGTTCCTTTTATTTGAAGGAAGGGAATTGGCGGAGGCGTGTGGGAATCGAACCCGACCGACCCGAAGCTTTCGCCCCGGTCCAACGGATTTGAAGTCCGAGCCAGTCACCAGACCAGATGCGCCTCCGCAATAGGATTTTCAGCTAATTCGAAAGGGATGGATTCTACCACCGGCAGGGCTAGGGTGAAATGATCAATGGGGCGCGATTTTCAATGGTGTTACAGTATTTGTCGCCGCGCTGGATCGCCGGCGCGGTGTTCGGCGTCGCGTTGCACAAGCGCCAGCATCTCCATGCGACTGCACGGCATTGCTCGGTATTCCGGCAGCAATCCGGCGAGCGAGAGGTCGCTTGTCAGCCGGGTCGCTTCGACCAGGACTGGCACCATCTCATGCGACGCGCTGGTCCGTATCTGTTTCAGCATCGGCCCAATTTGATCGGGGCTGACATCGAGCGCAACCAAGTCGTGGCAACCGTCGCAGGCTCTGACCAGTTCCTCTAATGAACAGACCATCGTGATGTCGAATTCGGCGTTACTAAGACCGGCTTCTAATGACTTTAGACGATCGTAACTATCACTCACTAATAATAGACGTGGTTTCGAATTTGGAAATGTAACTGTTTGCAATGCGCTATTGACAGCAGATGCCAGCATGTTTAAGCCTCCTCACTTTTTCTCTATAGATACTGAAGGGCACACTAAAGGCTCTCAGTAGATTCCTGAAAGTGTTTCGCAGTATCGGCGCTCCGGCTTGATTAGCAATCGCCGTGCTACATATTTGAGGACGAGCGGTGTCAGAGATAAAAGGGAGCAACATAAAGAAGTGGATCAGGCTTTCTTAGGTAGCGGGGCGTCCCAAAGAGTCGCTTCAGAGGCTGAGCCGTCACCAGCCCTGCAGTTTAATGAAACATGAGCCCAAAAATCAACCAGAACTTTCGCAAACGCTGTGAATATTTGATTGTTGTGTAAATTTTACCTGAGCTGATATGGCGAAAAACCTCGCGAGTCTGTTACAACTAAGATCCGCTGTTCTACAGCGCGCGGTTGAGCCATTTGTGGCGCCGCGTTTTCTGGTAATCCTCAAACCCGGCTCTAACTTAACAAATGGAGCTGGCGCGGTGAGTGACTGCGGAAAGAACACTTGAATGTAAGCATGAAAAACGGATGGATGAGAAAAGAACATTTCAAGACTTGATCGATATGATGGCGCGATTGCGCGCGCCGGACGGCTGCCCCTGGGATCGCGAGCAGACTTACGCGACGCTCGGCCCGATGCTGATCGAAGAAGCCTATGAGGTGATTGAGGCTGCCGAAGCGGAAAATTGGAAGGATCTTCGCGACGAGCTTGGGGACTTACTTTTCCAAATCGTGTTTTATGGGCAGATCGGCGCGGAGAAATGCCATTTCGACCTCCATCAGTCGATCGCCCGCGTCCACGAAAAGATGACGCGCCGGCATCCGCATGTCTTCGGCGAGGAGAAGGTCACGGGCACGGCTGACGTACTGGCTAACTGGGAAGCGATCAAGGCGGCCGAACGAAAATCCTCTGGAAAAGAGGGCGGAAAAGACGGAGAAAAATCGCTTCTCGACGGCGTGTCCTCGAAGCTGCCGGCGCTGCTCGAAGCCCTCCAACTGACGACCAAAGCGGCGCGCGTCGGGTTCGATTGGAAAAAGGTCGAGGACGTTTTATTAAAACTCGAAGAAGAGATCCGCGAGTTGCGTGAAGCGATCGCGCTCGAAGGAGTCGGCGGCGAAGCCGTCTCCGGTGAGATCGGCGACATCCTCTTCGTCATCGCCAACCTGGCCCGCTGGAGCGGCGTGGAGCCTGAAAGCGCGCTCAAGGCCACGAACCGTAAATTCCGCCGCCGTTTCAAACACGTCGAAGAAAGAGTCGCCGAGCAGGGCAAGCCGTGGCCGGAAGTTTCGCTGGAGGAGATGGACGGGCACTGGGATGAAGCGAAGCGGATTGAGCGAGGAGAGAAAGGGAATTGAAAGAAGCTCTGGTCTTGATGGCGAAGGCGCCGCGCGAGGGGAAGGTAAAAACCCGCTTGCTGGGCGCGCTCAGTCCCGAAGAGGCGACACGCCTCTATGTCGCGTTTCTCTGCGACGCGTTCGCGCTTATGGAGGACGTGAAGGAGGAGCGCGAGTGGCTCACCCTCGCTCTCTGCTACACGCCCGAAGGCGAAGAGGAATCTTTTGAAGAGGTCGAGCGCGAAGGCTCCTTGATGATCCCGCAGCGCGGCGAAAACCTGGGCGAACGCCTGACCAACTGTTTCGCCGACCTCTTCGCGCTCGGCTTCGCGTCTGTGGTCGTCGTCGGCGCCGACAGCCCGACTCTGCCTGGCGAATACGTGTTCGACGCCTTCGAATGTTTCGAGACCGACGACGACGTGGTCATTGGCCCATCCGAGGACGGCGGTTATTACCTGATCGGGATGCGCAAACTTCACAACCGAATTTTTGAGGACATCCCGTGGGGCGGCGACGGAGTGTTGGACGCCACAGTAGAGCGCGCCAAAGAGGCCGAACTGAATCTGGTTCTGCTCCCCGAATGGCGGGACGTGGACACGCCTGAAAATTTCGAACGGCTGAAACGCGAGTTGGAAGAGAGCGAAGCCGCCGCTAAATTTACGAGAAGGTTCTTGAAAGAGCAGGTGTCAGGTTCCAGGTGTCAGGTGTCAGATGTAGGGTCGCTCCCTGAAACCTGAAACCTGAAACCTGAAACCTGAGGAGAGTAGGATGGAAAAATTGAAAGCGATCATCAAGCGCGAATACCTGACGCGGGTTCGCTCGAAGGGTTTCATCATAGGCACGATCCTGAGCCCGCTGTTTATGACGTCGCTCATCCTCGCTCCTGTTTTCCTCGGGCGTTCGGCGGGGCCGGACAAATACCAGATCGTGGCGCTCGATCAGAGCGGCGACAGGCGTCTATTCGAGAGCCTGGCCATGGCGCTAGCGCCCATGAAGCCGGGCCAGCCGCGATACGAATTGTTGCGCGAGGAGATTGATTCGCAAGAGGAACTCGAGGCGCGCCGCCAGGCTCTTTCCGAACGTGTCGCCGATAAACAACTCGACGGCTATTTGATCCTGCCGCCTGACGCCTTGCGCCAGGAAGAGATAAAATTTTACGCGAAGAACGCCAGCAGCTTATCGAATCGCATCCGGCTGGAAGGCGCGATCAAAAACGCAATCCAGGAACGCCGTATCGCGCAGGAAGGATTGGACGCCGAGCGGGTTCGCCACCTGACGAGGGACGTGGAACTCACTGTCGTCAACGAGCGAGGCGAAAGCGAGCGCGGGCGCGTCCTGCTTGCCTTTCTGCTGGTGATGTTCATTTACATCACGGTGCTGATTTACGGGGTGGCCGTCATGCGCGGCGTGATGGAGGAGAAGCAGTCTCGCATCATCGAAGTCCTGCTGGCGTCGGTCAAGCCTTTCGACCTGATGCTGGGCAAGGTGATAGGCATCGGGCTGGTCGGTTTAACTCAGTACCTGGTCTGGGTGGTCTCCGGTGTGGCCATCAGCGCGCTGTCCGCCGGCGCCGCCGTTGCTGTCGCCGGGTTCGACATGCCGAAGGTTTCGGCCTCGTTGATGATCTTTTTCATGGTCTACTACCTGCTCGGCTACTTCCTTTACGCGGCTTTCTACGCGATGATCGGGGCGATTGTCTCGAACGAAGATGATGGGCAGCAGGCGCAATGGCCGGTCTCGATGACCTTCGCTGCGTCGCTGGTGGTTTCGACGCTGGCGATGGAAAATCCGAACGGCGTGGCGGTGACTATCTTGTCATTAATCCCATTCTTCGGCCCTTCGCTGATGTTTTTGCGGATCGCGATCGGCGCGGCGCCGGCGTGGCAGATCGCGGCTTCGATCATCATCCTGGTCGTGACGATCGTTGCCGTAACCTGGGTAGCGGCGAAGATTTATCGCGTCGGCGTGCTGATGTACGGCAAACGCCCCACACTGCCGGAACTGACCAGGTGGTTGAGATACAGTTGATAATAGGGAATAGGGAGTGGGGAGTGGGGAGTGGGGATGAGAATGCGCATCTCGTCCCCATTCCCCATTCCCCACTCCCCACTCCCCACTCCCTTTTTGCCAAATAGGTATTGGGAATTGGAGTCGTCAGTGATATAGTTCGACAGTCGAATTAAGAACCGCTCTGAACCCTGAACGCATGTTCGGGGTTGGTATAAGGGCGGAAGAGTTGAAATGCGAAAGATCGATCTTACCAATTTTCAGGTGGCGACGAGCGAGACGGC
>DATEMG010000123.1:0-2486 GCA_035275805.1 Blastocatellia bacterium | reverse complement strand
TAGTCAATGGGGAGTGGGAGAGCGGGAGAGCGGGAGAGCGGGAGAGCGAGAGCTGAGGAAAGATATTTTTTTCCCCGCTCCCTCATTCCCTCACTCCCTCGCTCCTCCGCTCTCCCACTCCCCATTCCCTTTCTGCGCCTTTATGATTTAGCATACGCGGCGTTGCCGAATACGTGGCGTTCGCGGTCACGAACGCGCTCTATTTTGCGCAAACTTTGAGTCCATCTCTTGAAAGGAGATTAGTCCATGAAAGTTTATTCGACACAGGAGCTCAGAAATCTGGGCATTGTAGGTCACGGCGACGCGGGGAAGACTTCCCTGGTCGCCGCGATGCTATTTGCGACCGGCGCGACCTCACGCCTCGGACGTGTGGACGAAGGGACGGCCCCGACTGATTACGACGAAGAAGAGATCTCCCGTAAAATCAGCCTCAACATTACGACAGCTTACGCTGAACACAAAGGGTCGAAAATTAACATGATCGACACGCCGGGTTACGCGGCGTTTATCGCCCATGCCAGGCCGGCATTGCGCGTCTGCGAGACCGCGCTGTTCGTCGTTGACGCGGTCAGCGGCGTGGGCATCCAGACAGAAAAGGCCTGGGAGTATGCCGACGAATTGCAGCGCCCGCGCCCGCGCTTCATCGTCATCAACAAGCTGGACAAGGAGCGCGCCGATTTCGGCGCGACGCTCGATACGCTGCGCGAACGGTTCGGTCACAGTTGCGTGCCGCTCACGGTGCCCATCGGGGCGGAGAAGAACTTCCGAGGCGTGGTGGACGTCGTTCGGATGAAAGCATATGAATTCGACGCCGGCGGGAAGCCAAAAGAGATCCCGCTGCCCGAAGAGGCGCGCGGCCACGTTAATGAGACGCACGATAAGCTGATCGAAGCGGTGGCCGAATCCGACGAGGCTCTGATGGAAAAATTCTTCGAGTCGGGCACGCTCACCGACCAAGAGTTCATCGGCGGAATGAGGAAGGCGATACTCGGCCGCTCGCTCACTCCCGTCTTTGCCGCGTCGTCCGCCAACATGATCGGCGTCATGACCCTGCTCGACGCGATCGTCGATTACGCTCCGAACCCCGCCGATCTCGGGCCGATCAAAGCGAAAGCCAACGCCGACGCGGACGCCGAAGAGACCGAACGCGCCGTCTCGGACAGCCAGCCCCCGGCGGCTTACGTCTTCCGCACCGTGGTCGAGAGCTTCGGCAAGATGACCGTGATGAAAATCTGGTCTGGACATATCAAATCCGACGCGACGCTCTACAACATCGGCAAAGGCGCGCAGGAGCGCTTAGGCCCGCTTCATTTGATGCAGGGCAAGAGTGTCGAGAAGATCGCCGAGGCTCACGCCGGCGACATCGTCGCCGTTACGAAACTGAAAGAGACGGAGACCGGCGACAATCTCTGCGACAAGGCTAACCCGATCTATTACGAGCCTGTGAAATTCCCCGAAGCGGCGATCAACTTCGCCATCCAGCCGAAATCGCGCGCCGACGAAGACAAGCTATCGGGCGCGATCCACAAAATGCTCGACGAAGACCCGCTGCTGCGCTACACCCGCAACGACGAGACCAAAGAGTTCGAACTCGGCGGCTCCAGCCAGCAACACGTCGAGGCGTCGGTGGCCAAGCTCAAAAACCGCTATCACGTAGAGGTTGAACTGCATCAGCCCAAGGTACCTTATCGCGAGACCATCAAGGCGCGCGTCGAGGTGCAGGGCCGGCACAAGAAGCAGACCGGCGGTCGCGGCCAGTTCGGCGATTGCAAATGCATCTTCGAGCCTTTGCCGCGCGGCGGGGGCTTCGAGTTCAAGGACAAAATCTTCGGCGGCGCGATCCCGCAGCAGTGGCGGCCCGCGGTCGAGAAGGGAATCAAGGACTCGGCCGCTCGCGGGGCGCTGGCCGGTTACCCGGTAGTGGATTTCAAGGTCGAATTAATCGACGGCTCCTACCACACGGTCGATTCCGACGACTTCTCGTTCCAGGCTGCGGGGCGCAAAGCCTTCAAGAACATGATCGAGAAGGCCCACCCGGTGCTGCTCGAACCGATCATGAGCGTCGAGGTCGTCGCCCCGCAGGAATGCTCCGGCGACATCATGGGCGAAATCAATTCGCGCCGCGGACGCATTCAAGGCATGGATTCGAAGGGGACGAACCAGATCGTCAAAGCCATCGTGCCGATGGCCGAGATGCTGACCTTCCCCCAATCGCTCAACTCGATCACCTCGGCGCGCGGGTCATACTCGATGGAGTTCTCCCACTACGACGAAGTGCCGGCGCACCTGTCGCAAAAGATCGTGCAACAGGCCGTGGCGGAAGGTCGGGTGAGGAAAGAAGAGGAAGAGTAAAGCTTTCAACCTGACGACGCTTGATGGGCGCGATTGTTTATTACAGTCGCGCCCTTACTATTGAGCTTAGTGATATTGACACATCCAACGAAATTACAACCATCAAAGGACAGCGTTTAGAGTCCCGGCTTTAG
>DATEMG010000122.1:0-3607 GCA_035275805.1 Blastocatellia bacterium | reverse complement strand
ATCGCCCCGTCTCCCCGTCGCCCAGTCGCCCCGTCTGCGGTGGCTGCGGTGGCAAACCAAATGATGAATATGATTCGGACATTGATCGTTGATGATGAAGAGCTGGCGCGGAAGCGGCTGCGGCGCATGCTCGCGCCGTTCGGCGACCTCGATGTCGTCGGCGAGGCCGAAAACGGCGCCGAGGCCGTGACGAAGATCGAATCGGAGCGGCCCGATCTGGTCTTCCTCGACGTACAGATGCCCGACCTCGACGGGTTCGGCGCGCTGAGAATGATCGAGATTGACCGTATGCCTATGGTGATCTTCGTCACCGCCTTCGATCAATTCGCAGTGAGCGCGTTCGAGGTGAACGCGATCGATTACCTGCTCAAACCCGTTCACCGGCAGAGGCTCGAACAGGCCGTCGCGAAGGCGCGCGAGAAGTCTTCGTCGCGCGATCAGGCCGGCGCGGCGTTGACGCAGTTCCTGAAGAGAATCGCGCCTCCTTCCCTCGTATACCTGAGGCGGTTGCCCGTGCGCTCGCAAAATCGGATCCTGATTTTGAACGTCGATCAGATTACGTCGCTGAGAGTTGATCGTGGTTTGGTCTGCGCGGCCACGGCGGAGGGCGAATTCTGGACGAAATACACGGCGCTGACCGAACTCGAAAACCAGCTCGACCCGCAAGTCTTCTACCGCGTTCACCGGCAAGTCATCGTCAACCTCAATCACGTCCGCGAGATCAACGCCTTCGACAACAGCACTGCGCGACTGACGCTGACAGGCGGCCAGCAGGTCAACGTGAGCCGCAATCATTTGCCCGGTCTACGCCAGTTGCTACAGTGGTGACAGGCCACCGATATACCTTATTTCATACCCAATATAGCGCTTTATTCGGTCCGCAGCGCAACCACCGGGTCCACCTTCGACGCTCTACGCGCCGGCAAATAACACGCCAATAACGCGACCGCCGCCAGCAGCGCGGCCACGCCAGCGAACGTCGCCGGATCGGTCGCGGTCACGCCGAACAACAAGCTCTTCATCAACTGCGTTACCGCAAACGCGGCGGCCAAACCTAGCGATACCCCGGTCAACGCCACTGTCATTCCCTGCCCGATGACCAACTTCAACACGTCACGGCGCCGCGCGCCCAATGCGACTCGTATGCCGATCTCCTTCGTGCGCTGCGCGACCAGATAACTCATGAGTCCATAAAGCCCCAGCGCCGCCAGCAGCAAGGCCGTCACGGCGAATGCTCCGATCATCTCGGTTTGGAACTTCCGTGGCCGGTCAAGTTTTGCGAGGGCCTGTTCAACCGTTGTGATCTCGAAGTCCGGGAGTGTCGAGTCTATGGAGCGCACTGCGCGGCGAACCGCGACGGCAAGTTCGAGTGGAGGCGATTGAGTGCGGACTACCAGCCGCCAGTCCCACCCTGTGATTTGATTGGTCGTATTGTAGAACGTGGGGTACACCGTCCCGTCACGGTTGGTTACAACGTCTCCGACGACACCGATTACTGTAAGCCACTCGCTATCCGCTCCCGGCAAAACCTCTTTGAAGCGTTTGCCCAAAGGGCTTTCGGCAGGCCAGAAGCGCCGGGCCATGGTCTCGCTGATCACGGCTACGTCCGGACTGCCGGAATGATCTTCAGCAGAGAACAATCGCCCTTGCCGTAGTGGTATGCCCATCAATCGGAAATAGCCATTGCTGACCCTGTTACGGTTGTGCCGCTCGGGATCCTGCGTTGCAGGCCTCCCTTCGATCACAATGCTTACATTGGGAACGCGTTCTCTGAAACTGTCTGAGACCGCGCCCCCAACCGCTGCGCCATGAACGCCGGGCAGCTGCTCGATTTTCTGTATCGCTTCCTCGAAGAAAGCCCGCATGCGGACCTCAGAAGCGTACCATTCATCGGGGAGTCTCACGGTCATTGTGAGCAAGTGTGTAGTGTCGAACCCCGGCTTGACCGCATCGAGTAAGAGGAAGCTCCGGACCATCAGCCCTGCGCCCGTCAACAACACAATGGCAAATGTGAACTGCATAGTGACCAGCAAGCCGCGCGCGCGGCGAACGCCTGCGCCGGCCGAAGCGCTCCGGCCGCTCTCATTCAGACTCGAGTGCAAATTTCCGCGAGTGATCTGGGCCGCAGGTAGCAGACCGAACACGACGCCGGTCAATAAGCAGAGGGCGCCAGCGAAAGCCAGCGCCGTCCCATTGATCGCGATCCCATCCGCGCGAGGCAGTTCTTCCGGGACGATCGAGAGCAACGCGCGCAGCGCCCAATGGGCGAACAACAGGCCGACGAGTCCTCCGAGCAGAGAGAGCAGAATATTTTCGGTCGCCAATTGTCTGAGTAATCGCCACGCGTCGGCGCCGAGCGCGGCGCGGACAGCCAGTTCTTTCCTACGCGCCGCGCCGCGGGCCACGAGCAAGCTAGCGATGTTCGAGCAGGCGATGAGCAGTACGCACAACACTGCGGCGCCTAGAACCCAGAGCGCGCGGCGCAATTGCGCCCCGGCGATCTGATCGAACAATGGCACGACCCGTATGCCCAGATTGGCGTCAGTCGCCGGATACTGTTGGGCGAGTCGCCCGGCGATGACGTCCATTTCGGCCCTCGCTTCTTCGATTGTGACGCCCGGTTTGAGGCGCGCCAACGCGCTGAAGGCGTCGGCCAATCGGATTTTCTGGATTCCCGCCCACCTGTGATCTGTCGACAACAGCAGCCAGAGCTGCGCGTTCTTGTCCGGGAATTGGAAATTCGGCGGCATCACGCCGATGATCGCGGCGCTGCGGTTGTCGAGATGGAGCCTGCGTCCGACAATTGCGCCATCCCCGCCGAAACGCCGCTGCCAGAAGCCATAACTCAGCACGACCACGTCATCGCCACGCCGCGCCTCGTCGTCAGAGAAGGCGCGCCCGAGCAGGGGCTTGACGCCCAGAATCTCGAAGAAGTTTCCCGTCACCTTCGATCCTTGAATCCTCTCCGGTCCCCCGTCGGACTGTAGAGTTACCTCGGAGGCGGACGGGAGGAAAATGGCAGCCATATCCTCAAAGGATCGGCTCTGTTCGCGCCAGTCTCGGATCGTCGGGTATGACGTCCAGTCCCAATCAATATTCCTCGCCGGCACGCTCTTCCACAGCACGCAGAGGCGTTCAGAGTTCTGATACGGCAGCGGGCGCAGCATCACCGCCTCGATCACGCTGAAGATCGCGGTGTTGACCCCGATCCCCAGGGCCAGCGTGAGCGCAACTACGAAAGTAAAGCCTGGACTTTTGACTAGCATCCGCGCGCCGTAACGCAGGTCTTGAAACATCTCGTCCTCCATTCTTCTCGGTTGCAACCACAGCGCGTCAGCGAACGCGCCCAGGCTGTGCCATAACAGAGCGAGCTTGGCGCGCCGGTCCAGCTTCTCCCATTGAGTGAGTTGCGTCTCGCGATACTGCAATTCGGCCTCCCACTCCTGCCGCCAATCGGCGCGCAACCGGCGCGGCACGATCACGCCGATGAATGCGATCAGCCAGAGGTATGGTTTCGCCAAGCCATCTTTGCGGGGTACATACATTGTGTCTTAACCTTGCGCCCTATTACCGCGGAGCGGCGTTTGACATTAGCCGTGCGCTTTAG
>DATEMG010000121.1:0-5634 GCA_035275805.1 Blastocatellia bacterium | reverse complement strand
CCGATATTTCCGAGCGTGAGTTCAACCGAGCGATCCGAGCAATTCTTACACGATCTACCGGGAAGTTTTTTTCCTGCGTGTAAACAAGTTTTTCCTGCGTGTAAACAAGAAGGATATGCATAATGGCTACCACTTCACATTCATGCGATTATCCACCGTATCCTGGCAAGAGTCCTCTCTCCACTCGACAATCAATGGCTTCCCTGGTTCGCTCTTTACCTGTTCAATCGCTTGAAAGGTCGCTTTTGCACAGATCGCCTGTGACACGTCCATAACCAGTCTGCGCCTCGCCAAAACTAGATTCACTTGTATTTTCAATGACTTAGCTTGTCCGCCGACGTCTGGGTCTGGGGGGAAGGAAGAGAATCGAGCAAAGAATCGATTATGGAATCGATGCTTCCGCGCGCGTCGTCGGGAACTACATCCGGGTCGAACGAGGGATAAAGCTCATTCGCCGGGTGAATTTCATCGCTTGGCGCGCCGATCGGCACGGCCTGTTCGGTTGTGATCGTGGCCGTCTCTTCATTCGCCTTCTCAGACCGGCGCATCGCGAACGCTGCTTCGGCGTCATGCAGCGACATGGGGTGCGAGATGTCGCGCGGCAGCGGGTGAGCGAGCGGTCCCGTTTTACCGCAGGGCGGAAAGCCGAATTTGATAGGTGGCGCCGACCCGGTGATTGCAACCGCTTGGGTGTGCTCGGGCATCTGCCGCAATTCCGCGGCGTCGAGCAGGTCGCGCCCGGTCTCTGACAAACGTTCCTGGTCGTAGACGTCGCCCGTCGCGTCGACGACCGAGTGTTGAAGGACGGTCGTGCGCCCGATTCTCTTTGCCGCGTACTGAGCGGTCTCGGCGTCCAGCCCCGGCAGGAAGACCATTGTCCCGATCGAGCCTAATATCGCCTGCGCGCCGTCTCTGCCGTGTTGTTTAAACAATTGCCCGATATTCTGGTAGCCGAGCACGATGCCGCATCTCCGCCCTCGGCCTACGCCGAGCGCTTCGCTCAAATTGTGTAGAGGAATGTTTCCGGCTTCGTCGAGCGCGAGCAGCACCGGAGCGCCGTTCTCGTCGTCGCTTGTTTTGCGAGTGACGCTGGCGGCCAGCCCGAACAGGATTGAGAGCGCGATCCGGTAACGCGCCGCGTCGCCTTCGGGGATGATCACGTAGACGCCAGTGCCGGGCTTGCGCAGGTCGCGCAGATCAATCTCGCGGACCCCGCGCTCGCGTTCTTCGTCCGTGATAGATTGCATCACTGCCATCGCATGGGGCGAGCGCAGCGGCGCGAGTTTTGTGCCCAAGCCGATATAAACTCCGCCCTGAGTCTTTTCTCGATCCGCCTTTTTGAAGATCCCCCATTGGACGCGGGCCTGGGGGTCGGGCGACTCCGACATCTCGTGATTGATCTGGTCGAAGCCACGCGCGGCGATGAACTCCGCGATCATCGCGGGCGAGGGGTTTTCGGCGATATGCGGCAGGTGCAGCAGGAGCGCGGTCATAAGCGCGGTCTCCGCCTGTGGCCAGAAAGGGTCGAAGCCGACGTTCTTGTTCGCGTCGAAGCCGACCACGATGCTGGCGACCTCGTGGGCCAGCTCACCGTCACCCTTGCAGGCGGGGACGAAGTTCCACCGGTCTGAGTGTCTCGGGTTGGCCAGGTCGAGGCGGTAGACACGTTTGAAATAACGCGCCGTGTACTTGAACAACTCACCTTTCGGGTCGAGGAAGATGGCCGATCCGCTCCTCGCCCAGTCTTTCGCCATCGACATGATGAAGCTCGATGATTTGCCGGAGCCGGGAGGGCCGAAAATGGCGAGGTGGCACAGCGCCTTCTCGAACGGTAGGGCCAGCGCGTATTTATGCGTCAGTCTTCCCAGTCGAAGCGCGCCGGCAGGCAGAGCCAATCGTGAATCATGCGCGAGCCCCAGGTTTTTGAGCGTCCCGACGTCCGCCCAGCGCGCCGAGCCGTGCGTGAGCCGTTGTGAGATGCGGTAGTAGGGGATTACGAGAGTCGAAGCTTCGGCCAGGCCAATGAGGACGGCGAGGACCATCCCGACGATGAAGTAGATGCGTGTCTCGAAGCTGGCTTGTAGCAAATCTGCGATTTTCCACAGCACGAACGAAGTGGCGACGCCGGACGCGACGAGCGCTGTCCCCTCGCCGGCGTCACGCAGTAATCGGAAGGCTGCCTGGTATGCGTCGAGATGCAGCGCGTTGGCCGGTCGCGGAATTCCGTACCGAGAGTCGAGTCTTTTGAAGAAGTGATCGAGCGACATGGCGGCCTAATCCGGCGCTACTTGAGCGAGCGCAAAAACGCGGGCGACCAGCCCAGGGCGATCACCTCAGCTGCCGGTGAGAAGGGCGCAGGAACTCTCACGGCGCTGAGGCTACCCGCGACGTAGAGCTTCGCTTCGCCTTTCTCTGAAAGCTCATCAGGGATGCGCACAATCAGCGCCGGCCCGTCAGACGGCTTGTGACCGATGGAGATCACCTCGACTCCGAGAGGCTCAGGGCGATAACGCACCCAGATGTTGCTGTATGTGGAAACGAGGTTCCCATCAACCCGGGTGAGCGCAAGCTCCGGCGGAAGAAGATCTCTTGCAGCGAGACCGGAGAGCAGATCATTGGCGCCGCGCGGGGCGCGTCCTCTTATCTGTTCGCTTGCGGCATAGAGGCTGGCAGAGAGAGCCAGGGCCGTCGCTTCGCCGATGCGCTCCGCCGTGCGCGCCACCTCGCCGTCGATCGTCGTGCCGATAGTGGTTCGTTGGGGAGATGATTGTTTTACGGTTAATCCCCGATTGAACTCTATAGTTACGCGCGGATCGATAGTTTTTGTCTGGAAGGAAGCAATGAGGAGTAGCGCGGCCACTGTAAACAAAGCCGTCAGGCAAACGATCATTTTCGGAGATGAACGTAGTTGTTGTATAATCATGCCATTATGGTTGAACTCGAAACAACGATGGCCGCGCCACTGACGCGGTGGGAAGATGGATCGATCCGAATTATCGGTTCGCGTGTCCCGATCGAGTCGATCCTCTATCACTTCAAACAAGGCGCCAGCGCTGAGCGGATTCAGGAAAGTTTTCCTTCACTTACGCTCCGCGAAATCTATGGCGCGATCTTCTACTACCTGGATAACGTCGAGGCGGTAGAAGAGTATCTTCGGCGCCAGAATGAGGCCGCCGAAGAAGGCAAGCGTTTCATCGAGGAACATTTCGATACGAAAGAGCTGCGTGAACGGATACTCGCGCGGCGCGCACAAATGATCAAAGCAGCCTGAAATAGCCCATCAATGCGCCTGCTCTTGGACGAGAACTTTAATCACCAAATTATTAACGGCCTCAAGCTGCGCATCCCGAACCTCGATTACGTCATCGCGCAGAAAACGGCGCTCAAGGGAGTCACGGACCCTGATCTTCTCGAATGGGCGGCCGTGGAAGATCGCCTGATCATTACTCATGACATCAAGACCTTTCCAAAGTTCGCCTACGAGCGAGTGAAAGCAGGCAAGTCACTACCTGGAGTAATTGTCGTTCCACAAGATCTCCCCATCGGCCCGGCTATTGAAGAACTGGTAACCATCCTCCTGTGTTCAGAACAGGGCGATTATGAAAACCAGGTTGTTCATATCCCACTGTGACCCTCAGATAGCTTGCGCATGCATGCAGGCTTTTTCGCGAAAGGCCCACTCCACCCATTCATTGATCTCGCCATCAGCTCTACGAGCGGCCGTTTCCAGTCGCGCAAGTCCCTGGCGCAAGTTGAGTAACTCTTTGTGACGCTTACCCAGGAAGCACAGGTATTGATCGATCACATCCGCCGTGAGCGCCCAGACGCCGTCTCTCACAAGCGCCTCCAACAAATCGATTGATTCGCGCAGTCCGGGCTTGTCGCGCACCGCCGGCATGTCGCGACGGATGCAGTTGATAAGCCGGGTCACGGCGCCGACCAGATCAGGCGGGGCCAGCGGCGCGCGCGCATGCAGGATTCGCACCTCCTCGCGGGGCGTCGGCGCGTCGAGCCAGGTGTACAGGTCGTCCGTGACGGTCGTTTCCGTCGCGAGCTTCTTGACCACCTCGATCTGAAGAGGCCTGCCTTTGCCGTCTACAGTCTCAAGGTAGATTTCCGGCATGCCGGGTATGATGCGGGCGTCGGCTTTTTTCGTGTTGCGGACCGCGACAACCATGAGCTGCGAGCGCTTTCCCACCTCTCGAAGCGGCGAGGTCGAGAGCGAAAGGCCATGCACGGAGTCGCTCCACTTCTTGAAACTCTTCGGCGACCTGGTCGCTTCGGTGAGGGCGAGACTGGCCGCGCGAGCCGGATCCTTCGTCCTGTTGTCCAACTTTGTCGGAGGCTCGATCGTAACGATCTCGGCAGTGTCACCCACCCTCAAAGGCGCACGCGGCGTTGGTGTGCGGGCGGGCGTTGTTTCTTCCGGCGGCGTGGCAGGAGTTGTGGCCTGCGGTGAGGGGATGCGCACCGACGATGTGCGTGGCCTCGTTCCTTCAGCGCTGTCGAGATTGACGGCCAGACCGGCGGCGCGCCTGGCCGCCATCACCTCGCTGCGGTCGTAGGTGACGACGACGCGGTGCGCCTGTTCCGAGAGCTGTTGCACCGGGTAAAAGAGAAAGGTGAGTACCAGCCCGCTTTGCATCTGCACGATGACCGATGTGGCGGGCGCGCGCCTGGCGTTGGCCATAGTCGCCGGGGAGGCGAATCCGTCCCCTGGGCGCACGATGATGAAACGATCCGTCTCCTTCGTCGGTGACTCCTCTACAGTCACCAGATTGCTGTTGCCGGGAATAATGTTGAACAATCTGTCTGTCGCTGGAAATTCAATGATCGTCGCCCCGTTCGGCGAAAGCCCGAGCCGGATGACGGGATTTTGATTGCCGCTCACCGCAACGTTCGCCTCGCCGCTCAGGAAGTCAGCCGGGGGTGGCGTTGTGAGTGTGACCGGGGACGTTGCGCTCGGGCCGTTCTCCCGCTTCGGGGCCTGCTTTTGCGCTCGCGAGCTTTCTGTCCTCGGCGGCGCCGTTGTTCGGTCGCGCTGCGATTTCGCCTGCGCGGCGGCAGTAGAGGAGAGCGCGGTAAAGGCGAATACGAGGAGCGCGATATGGACTGTTTGATGAACCATCTCTTCCTCCATTATTGAGACGCAGCCGGGGTAGAGCCCGGCGCGCTTAGTTCTTTGTAGTCGAACGAGGCGATGAGAAATCCTGAGCGCAGGTTACGGTCCGCCCGCCTTTGCGGATCGGCCACGAGCTTTAGCGTCAGGTTCAATTGGCGCGTCTCTTGTTGACTGGCGCCCGCGATCACCTTCGTGATCTCCTGCTTGCCGATGACGCGCACCGTGTAGGGATCCGCCCCATCTACAGAAATGTCCTGCGGCGTCCAGACCGCTTGCCACGATTCGGCCCGTTGTTTGTCTAGTACGCCCGTCTGCTTGAGATAACGGGCGAATAGAAGGGCGCTATTCGGAACCATCATTCGCAGCGCCCTTTCTATGTCGCGGGGGCGGGTGGCGGGATCAACCTGATAGATGGCCTTGACGAATTCTCCCGCGATGTACTGCTTATCCGCGCCGGTGAGCCTGTCGGGGCCGAGCCTCACGACCTCCGTCTCGCCGTATTCGCGGTCATT
>DATEMG010000120.1:0-7483 GCA_035275805.1 Blastocatellia bacterium | reverse complement strand
CCTGCTGGGGTTTCGGCAATGACCGACTGGCTGAGGCAAGCAGGCAAGGATGCCTGCGCTCCCAGGAAGTATGAAATATGGCGTATGGCATATGGTACGAATTATGCTGGCCGATGATTATGAGGTTGTCCGGCAGGGGCTGCGCCGAATTTTGGAATCGCGCGAGGGCTGGGAAATCTGCGGAGAGGCGTCTGACGGCCGCGCCGCCGTAGAGTTGGCGATGAAATTAAAGCCCGATGTCGTGATGATGGACCTGTCTATGCGCGAACTGAACGGATTGGAGGCGACGCGGCGGATACGACGTGCGCTCCCCTCCACAGAGGCGCTCATCTTTACGGCGCGCGAGTCTTTGGAATTGATCCGCGAGGCCCTCGCCGCGGGCGCGCGCGGATACATCCTGAAATCCGAATCAGGGCCGCGAATTATCGAAGCCGTCGAAGCTCTCGCCGGCCGCCAGCCTTATTTTACGACGCTGGTCTCCGAAGCGCTCCTCAACGCTTTTCTTGCAAAGGGATCGATGAGTGAATGCTCGGCATTCAGCCCACTCACGAGGCGCGAACGCGCCGTCATCCAGTTGTTGGCCGAGGGTAAAGGAAATAAGGCGGTGGCCTCGGCGCTCGGTATCAGCTACAAGACTGTGGAGTCTCACCGAAGCGCGATCAGACGCAAACTCAGGCTTCATTCGATCGCCGATATAGTCCACTACGCGATTCGCAACAAGCTGGTCGAGCCGTAGCCATGCAAGCCCAACATCAAATGGCCAGGTCGGCGGCCGGTCCGGGCGTCTGCGGCTAAGGAGATTCCCTACCTCAAAATGCATTGTTCGCCTGATTTACGGCCTTTTCCGCAAACCCTATGCTTCCGCAATGTGAGAAAGAGCAGAATGGGGAAGTTTGCGCGATTGAATCGTGAACACAACGGAAAAGATCAACAACGTAAACTCCGCGCAGCTTAATGTTGATCCGAGATGATAAGTCAGTATCCAGTCGCGGATTGTGGCGCAATGTCTATGGAGCTTGAAAAATGGAAGAGATATTCACTCAGCTGTGGAACGATCTGATCGGCCGGATAGGTGGACCGATGTCGTTTAGACTTCTGCTCCAGCCGGCAATGGCGATGATCTTCGCGGTTCGCGACGGTTTGAAAGACGCGAGGGAAGGGCGCCCCGCTTACTTCTATTCGCTCTTCACAGACCCGGCGAATCGGAGAAGCCGGTTGCGCGAAGGATTCAAAGCAGTCTCCAGAGTGTTCGTCTTCGCCATCGTTATGGACTTGTTCTATCAGGTTATTGTTCTTCGTTGGTTCTATCCTTTGCAGGCGTTGATTGTGGCCTTCGTACTGGCGTTTCTTCCCTACATTTTGCTTCGGGGTCCGGTGAACCGGATTGCGCGTTTTCTGAGACGTCCGCCACAAGCTACGAGACGGCGATTGGGAAGGGTGTAATGGTGGTTTGTGGCGGACTCCGCTCCCCGTCAGTAAATATGCCATGAGCCATATGAAATACGGCTTATGTAATATGAAACGTGGAGATAGGAGGATTTATGGTTACCAACAGATGTCCCCTTCGCGCATTCCTCTCAATCGCCTTTGCCGTCCTATTACTGTCCTCAACCATTGCGGCTCAGGACAAGCCCGCTGGCGCGCCAGGCCCGTCAGATGCGACGGCGCTTCCAATCTTGAATCTAAATCCCCTGTCGCGACCGACGCCCGAGAAAACAAGCGTTGCGCAAGACCGCCTCTTTGATTTCACGCTGCCGCGAATGAAGCCCGTTGGACTGATCGCGCCGTCTAATCGCGGCGAAAGTTCAATGTCGCAGGCCGGGTCGGCTTCGGGCCTCATCCGTATCTCGCTGGAGGATGCGCTGGCGCGCGCGGTCGCGACCCATGCGATCGTTGCCGCGTCGGCCGGGGCCAGCGCGGCTCACTATCATCATAAGGCCGTGCAATCGGACTATTTTCCGAAGGTCGGCGCGTACCTCGTCAATCTCCACTTCAACAAATTCATGGGAGAAACGTTTCAGTTGTTCCGGCGCGGAATTATCTTTCCGACTGTGTCTAGAGCCGTTCCGCTTTTTGACAAGGATCAGACCTTTGTCGGCCCGACAGTGACGCAACCTCTAACTCCGCTTTTCAAAGTTCACGAAGCCGTCCGGATCGCGAAGGCCGATGAACGGATCGCGCGAGCCAGGTCCAACGCGGCCTCGGTCCAACTCACCGCCGACGTCGAGCGGGCTTACTTCGACCTGTTAATCGCGCAAAGGCGACAGGCCGAGGCCATCGCGAATGTCGAGATAGCGGAACGTAAGCTGCAGATCGCGAGCGTGGCCGCCGCGTCCGTGGACGGGGCGCCGCAGCGCGAGGCTGCGCTGATCGAAGCCCAAAAAGCGCTACTCGCAGCAAGCGACAAGGTAAAGGAGTTGACCGACTCTCTCACCGCTCTGACGGGGCTTCCCGAAGACGCGCGATTGGAATTGATCCCGCCTCCTCCGGCGCCGATCGAAACAGACTCTTCCCCGCAACAGCCGCAAAAACCACTACAGGCCCCGCCGCCGCAAAAGCCGCGGCCCGTGATCGCTCTCAACTCTGAGATCGTCGAGGCGGAGGAGACGGTAGTCAAAGCGAAAGCGGCGCATCGTTTGGCGAAGTTGGAGTACGTCCCCGACGCGGTCATTACGGGCGGCTACATGTTTCAAACAGGGGTACCGGCTCTGCCTGATGATTTCTCCTGGATCGGCGTCGTCGCCACCTGGACTATCTTCGACTTCTTCAAGCGTGAGCGGACGATCAAGGAACGCGGCGCGCAAGTCACCATGGCCAAAGCCAACCTGGAAATGGTTCGGGCCAAAGTGGCCGCCGAGTCGCTGAAGACTGTTGTGGATATGGATCGTACTCGACGGATTCTCGAATTGACGCGACGTGTGGCGTCAATGCAGCGGGCCATGACGCCGCGCGATCAAGACCCCGGCCCCGAGGCGAAGGCGGCGCTGGCGAAGGCCGAGGCGGAGATGTTTCAGGCCGAACTCGATTACCGCATGGCTTATGCCCGTATGAAGCGCGCTGAGGCGGAACAGTGACCTTACAGCGTCGCGCGCGAGCGGCCGCCCGGCGCAGCAGCTTGCGACCGCTTGCTTATGCGCGCGGTACTGTGTTGATAAACATGAGTGTGACGGCGCTACAAAGCGGCGAACTCTTATATGGCGGGCCGCCCCACCGGTTGCAAAGGTCGCTCGGCCTGATCAAGCCGGGCGATCCGATGATCGCTCGGCGAGCCGAGCTTCTCGTATTGGTCGGCTGGGTTCCGCTCGTCGTTTTGGCCGTAGCGCAAAGCCTCATCCATCGAAACCAGATGGCGAAGTCTTTTTTCTCCGACTTCGCCGTCTACGCCCGGTCCCTGGTCGCCGCGCCGCTGTTCATCCTCGCCGAGAAGGACTGTATCCCGCGGCTGGGCAGGGTCGCGCGCCATTTCCTAGTAGCCGGTCTAATCACGGAGCCGGACCGGGCGCGTTTCGACGACGCCGTCACATCCACCAGGCGCCTTCTCGACTCCGGATTGGCTGAGCTGATGGCGGCGATTCTCGCCTACGGATTGGTCATATCCTTGATGATTTACGTTCCGCCCGACGAGTTGCCGTCGTGGTATTGGTTGAAGAGCGACTATCGGGTCTTGTCATTAGCCGGATGGTGGAACGCGCTGGTGAGCGCGCCACTTTTCATCCTCCTGTTCTTCGGCTGGTTGTGGCGAGTGTTCCTATGGGCGCGATTTCTGTGGCTGATGTCGCGTCTCGATCTGCGTCTGATCCCGGGTCACCCGGACCACGCCGGCGGGCTGATGTTTGTCGGCGATTCGCTGCGGGCATTCTGGCTGGTGGGTTTCGCGCTTGGAGCGGTTTTAGCCGGACAGGTTGCGAACCGCATAACGCTCTATGGGGAGTCGCTGGTCACGTTCAAGCACATCGTCATCGGGCTGGCGGTTTTCGTCCTGATCCTGTTCGTGGGGCCGTTGACTCTATTCATCGGTAAGTTGCGCGAGACGAAGCGGCGCGGCGATTTCGAATACGGGGCGCTGGCTGGCGGGGTCGGTCGTCAATTCGAACGGGATTGCCTCAAGCGCGAGAGGGGCGCTGATGAGGAGTCGCCGAATGATCAGGACTTCTCTTCGGCCGCCAACATCTACGGGATAGTCGCGAACGTTTATGGGATGAAGGACTTCCCGTTTGGATTAAGGAACCTTGGATTGTTGGTCGCGGTGACGCTCGCGCCGTTCGTGCCGGTCGCGCTAATGGTCATGCCGCTCAATGTGATCATAAAAGATTTTGCGAAGATGCTATCGCTTTAATGGATTTATTACTCTGCTAACTAAGTTATTCCATAAGATGACGGCAGGGTCAGTACCGCGAGCGGTAGCGAGCGGCGCTTGAGCCAACGGCCGCTCGCTACCGCTCGCGGTACTGACTCGTCGTCTCAAAAATATTTGATAACATAGTTAGCAGAGCATTTATGAATCATCGGTAAAAGATATGGATGATTTTGGTTATTACTTACTCGGTCCAAACTTCGCCCAGTCGGTGTTCCAGAAGAAGCCTGGTTTAAAGAAATCTATCACCCGAGGATTTGCGAAATTCCGCGTATTGGCGTTGACGCTATGCTCGCTGCTACTGGTATGTCTGCAGTCCCACGCGCAGACCGATCCGTTGCCATCATGGAACGACGGACAGGCCAAGCAGGCGATCCTCGCATTCGTGCGAGCGACCACCGATCAGTCGAGTACGAAGTTCGCGCCGCCCGAGGCGCGCGTCGCCACCTTCGATCAGGATGGCACCCTCTGGGTCGAGCGCCCGATGTACACGCAGGTTGTCTACAGCCTCGAGCGGGTCAAAGCGCTCGCGGAGAAGAAGCCGGAGTTAAAGAACGTCGAGCCGTTCAAGACCGCGCTGTCGGGCGACCGCGAGGCGATCGCGAAACTTACGATGCAGGACCTTGAGAAGATTCTCGCCGCCACGCTCACCGGCATGACGGTGGAACGGTTCAGCGCCGAAGTGAAGAACTGGCTGGCGACCGCCATGCACCCGCGCTGGAATCGCCCCTATACCGAACTGGTCTATCAACCCATGCTGGAGCTGCTGCGCTACCTGCGCGCCAACGGCTACAAGACCTACATTGTCACCGGAGGCGGCCAGGACTTCGTGCGCGTGTATGCAGAGCAGGTATACGGCATCCCGCCGGAACAGGTGGTCGGCACAGCGGGTGGGACTGAGTACGGCTACGACAAGAGCGGCAGGCCGATGCTCACGAAAGAGCCCAAGCTCTTGCTCAACGACAATGATGCGGGCAAGCCCGAAGGAATTCACCTCGTAATCGGCCGCCGGCCGTACGCGGCGTTCGGCAACTCGACGGGCGACCGGCAGATGCTGGAGTACACCGGGGCAGGCGGCGGCGCGCGGCTGATGATGCTGGTGCTGCACGACGATATGAAACGCGAATATGCCTACGGTCCAGCCCAAGGGTTGCCTGAGACCAAGGTCGGCGCCTTCACCCAGGCCCTGTACGACGAGGCAAAGAACAGGGGCTGGACCGTGATCAGCATGAAGGACGATTGGAATCGGATTTTCGCGTTCGAGAAATAAGTGAATCAACGTTATAGGTCGGCTCAGAAATCAGTATCGCAAATTATTCAGAGGATCGGGGCGAAATTGTTCCGCAATTAAACTTAACCGCCAGGAATAAGGAGAAGAACATGGCAAACCAAAATACATCTACCCAGCACAAACCGAACATCGTCTTCATCATGGGTGACGACATCGGCTGGTTCAACATCGGCGCATATCATCAGGGCATGATGGCAGGCAGGACACCGAACCTCGACCGGATGGCCGCTGAAGGAATGCGCTTCACCGATTATTACGCCGAGGCGAGTTGCACGGCCGGGCGCGCCAACTTCGTCACCGGCCAAATCCCGATCCGGACTGGGCTGACAACAGTCGGACAAGCAGGCGCGGCGATCGGCATGCCCGCGCAGGCGCCGACCATCGCGACGGCTCTCAAATCGCAAGGCTATGTGACGGGGCAGTTCGGCAAAAACCACTTTGGAGACCGCAACGAATTCCTGCCGACCATGCACGGCTTCGACGAGTTCTGGGGCTATCTCTATCATCTGGACGCGATGGAGGACCCCTTCCATCCCAACTACCCGCAGGCGCTCAAAGACAAGGTCGGCCCGCGCAACCTGCTGCATTGCTGGGCGGCGGACAAGGACGATTCGACCGTGGATCCGCGTTGGGGCAAGGTCGGCAAGCAGAAGATCGTTGATGAAGGGCCACTTCCGCCACACCCGATTGACGGCATCAAGCACAACATGGAGACGATCGACGAAGTCATCCTCGATCACGCAATGAAGTTCGTGGATAAGGCGGTCGCCGACGGCAAGCCTTTCTTCCTCTATCTAAACCCGTCGCGCATGCACGTCGTCACTCATCTCTCGGACAAATACCAGAAGATGCGCACGCCGGAGAATGGCTGGGGAGTATACGAGGCCGGGATGGCGCAGTTAGACGACGTCGTCGGCGGGGTCATGAAGAAGCTCAAAGACCTGGGCATCGATGACAACACTATCCTCGTTTTCAGCACGGACAACGGCGCCGAGAACTTCACCTGGCCCGACGGCGGTCAAACGCCATTTGCGGGCGGCAAGGGAACTGTCCTGGAAGGCGGCTTCCGCGTACCTTGCATCCTTCGTTGGCCGGGCAAGGTTCCGGCGGGCAAGGTCGAGAACGGCATTATGTCCGGTCTCGACTGGTTTCCGACCTTCGTGGCCGCCGCCGGGAATCCGAACATCGTTGATGAACTGAAGAAGGGCAAGAAGCTGGGCGACAGGACTTATAAAGTCCACCTCGACGGCTACAACCAGCTCGACTTCATCACCGGCAAAGGGAAATCGGCGCGGAACGAAATCTTTTATTTTGCCGAGGCCACGCTTGGAGCAGTGCGCATCGGTGATTACAAGTATCGCTTCATTGATCAGCCGCAAGGCTGGCTTGGCGGCACGGTTAAGGTTGACTGGCCGATGCTGACGAACCTCCGCCTGGACCCGTTGGAGCGAACGGGGATGGGGCAGTCCATGGAGCAGGCTGAGTGGTTCAAGTACGAATTCTGGCGCTTCGTCTTTGTACAGCAGGAGGTGGCGAAGTTCGGCGAGACATTCGTCCAGTTCCCGCCCATTCAGAAACCGGCTTCGTTCAACCTGGACGCCGTCAAGGAGCAGGTCGTGAAGGCCGTGGCTGGGAAACCGGGCGCCTAACTATATGGCTGAGGCGCCAAGATCTGAATAGAGGCGACGAGTCAGTACCGCGAGCGGTAGCGAGCGGCAGTTGGCGAAGGCTCCGCTCGCTACCGCTCGCGGTACTGATCCAGTCGATGCCCTGCGAAATCCAGATCTTGGCGCTCCAAACATATACATCGAAGATCGAAGATAGAAGATCGAGGATCG
>DATEMG010000119.1:0-2063 GCA_035275805.1 Blastocatellia bacterium | reverse complement strand
GATCTCAATCTCCGCCGTCATCAGCGCCAGGGTGGTGGCGGCCCTGCCCAGGCTTTGCAGCGCCGCGATTCCCGTTCTACTCAGTCCCTGAGACTCTACGGCTCTTTGATTGCCGGGTTGTGCGCTTTGAGCGTTTACTGTGGCGTTAAGTAGAACTACGAATAAGAACAAATGAGAGTATTTTTTCATCCCTTTGACTCGTTTCATCCCTTTTGATCGTAAGATTGATTTGCGCAGTTGACCCGGAGCGCGCGATGCACGAGAAGCCACCGAAGTGAGTCTGACGCCCACTGAAATCGGATTCGATTGTGTCTTCGGTCGTGTTATTACGCGGACAGGCGACGTAGCCGCCTGATTGATGATGGAGGGTCAATGCTCGTCCGGCCTTCGGCCGACGATGAGATTGACGCCGGACGGAATGTCTCTGGAAATGCGGTTCATCTCATTGTGATTTTGATAATGAGCGAGCCGCAAAGAAACATAACGCCCACACGCGGCGGCTGTGATGTTCGTTTTGCCCTATAGACTGTCTGAGTGAGTGGTTTTTGTGATTAAATAATTCAGTGTTTGTTCCCCAGCAACCATGTCAGCAGGTTATCCAACATCGTCGGATTGATCGGCAGGTCGCCGTGAGTGTCGCAGCCGAAGAACGTGTAGGCGGGCGCTTGCTTCATCATCTGCGTGATTCCGGCGTCAGGCTGCTCGAGATCGAAGCTGAGTCCGAACAGGCTCTGGCGTGTGACCCTGCCGTCGCCGGGTATGAACAGTTTATTGAAGGCTTCTTTGCGCAACTCTCGCGGGATGTGGCGCGGATAGAATAGCGTTTGCGTCTTTCCTTTGACGTCGACGATCAGCCCCCCGGCGATTGTAGGCTCGCAATCACCGCCCACCAGATGCAGCCGTAAGGTTTCTGGCGGCGCGCCGGCCGCGTCCAGGGCTTCCTGGAAACCGGCGGCGCGCTTCAGGACCGCCCGCAGATAGGCCGCGCGGAGGGCGAGGATCTTTGCCGCTGCGGAGCGGCCCTCGCTCTCCCCGAACTTCTTGATCGAGGATTTCAATTCTCGGTTCGCAATCTCGGAGTCGAAAGCCGCTGACCAATGATAGCGCTCCCAGGTCTCGACGTCGTATAGATCGATTTTGATCGGGTCGAGCTTGGCGTCGTAAAACCGGGCCGACTCCCTGCGCGGCAGAATTTGGTAGACCGACGGCGCGGTGAATATCGTCACGCGCCCGAGACCTTTGAAGGGGTTGATGCGCGGTTTGTTCGCTTCGGTGATCGAGTATCCGTAAATCAAAGAGCGCAGCGCGTCCATCGAACCTGCGTTGGGCGTCGCGAAGAGAACCAGACTTCTGAGGCTTTGCGCCCCGCGCCAATCGGGGCGCGGCTGCCGGTCGCCCAGTACGTCCGCGTCGCCGTACATCGCAAAATAGCGCGCGATGAGGCCTCCCATCGAGTGAGCGATGATGTCGAAGCGCAGATCTGGCCTGTTCGTTCGCTGTTTTATCTCAGCGATCTTCTCGGCCAGCTTGCGCGCCGATTCGACGTTGTCGCGCCGCCAGTCGTAAGCGAATAGGTAATAGGTGTCGCGGTCTCCGTCGGGCTGGGGCGCGTCGATGTCGCCGCGCCGGTAACCGCCCTGGTTTTCCAGAGCCTTGAGCAACGCCCCGTATACGCCGATTTCCGGCATGATTTTGATGAGCCTTGCCGATTCAATGACCCTCGACGCGACAACGTCGTCGCGGTTTTCGGAAAGCGTCGTAGACGAGATTGGCAGCGCCATGGCCTCTTTGTCTTCAGGAAAAAGGTCGGGCCACAACTTTTCTCCCGTCGTTCGATTGACCAGTTCGGAACCCGTGACGCCGGGGATGATGATGATCGGAGGTTTGCCCGTCCGTTTGGCGACGATGGGCGCCGGAAAGATCGCCGGCAGATTCGGCCTGCTCGCCTTGAGCAAACATGCGTTTGTCACAACGAGCGCGAGCGGCAGGAGAATGCGGGGCAGACGTAGGAAAAGAAGGACGGGGCGACGAGGCGACGGGGCGACGGGGCGACATTTCACCTT